>JBBQBU010000635.1:0-3116 GCA_038318015.1 Chloroflexota bacterium
CGTCGGGTGACCTTCGACGTGGTACGGCTCTTCTGGTTCTACGCGGTGGCGCAGGCGCTGGCCGGGCTCGCGCTGACGCATGGCTTCCCCCGGCTGGCGGGGGCGGGCTGATGCAGGTCGCCGGGTTCTCGCCGATCCTCGGCGCGATCTCGGCGATGATCGTGTGGGCCGCGCATTTCCTGATCGTCTACGGCGCCCAGGCGACGGCCTGCGCCCGCGGCGGCGCCGGCGCCACGCTGTTCGGCCAGCCGATGGTGCCGGCGCTGGTGCTCGGCAGCACCGCGCTCTCGCTGGTCGTAGTGGGCGGCATCGGTCTGCGCGCATGGCGGCGGCTGCGCAGCGGCCTCTCGGGGCAGGAGGGTGAGGACGAGCCGCAATTCACCGTCTGGATGACGGCCGCGATCGCGCTGCTCGCCGCGCTCGCGATCGTGTGGGAGGCGGTGCCGGCGTTCATCCTGCGGCCCTGCGGGTGATGCCGGATTTCGACACATGGCCGCTCTGGGCCAACGCCCTTGCCTTCCTGGCGAGCGCGGTCGCCGTTTGGTTCGCCGGATGGCGGCTCGCGGGCCTCGTGGACGCGATCGCCGAACGCACCGGCATGGGGCAGGGCTTCGCCGGGTTGATGCTGCTCGGCGGCATCACCTCCCTGCCGGAAATCGCGGTGTCGGTCAGCGCCGCACTTGGCGGCGAGCCGGTCTTGGCGACCAACAACCTGCTCGGCTCCATTGCGGCGCAGGTCGTCATCCTAGCCTTCGCCGACATGCTGATCGGGCGCAATGCGCTGACCTCCGTGGTCGTCCATCCGATCGTGCTGCTGCAGGGCATCCTGTCGATCGCGCTGCTGTCCTTCATCGCCATGGCGGCGACCACGGGCGACATTGCGATCGGCCCGGTCGGGGTGTGGAGCATCGTGCTCCTGCTCTCCTACGGTGGCGGCGTCGCGTTGCTCGCCGGCTACGAGAGGCGACCGGAAACCTGGCAGCCCGTCACCGACGAGGCGAAGCCCGACGACAGGGAAAGGGACGAGGCTACACCAGATGACCGCTTGCTCCGCAGCCTGATCGGCTGGACCGTGCTTGCGGCCGCCATCATTCTGGCCGCAGGGTGGGTGCTGAGCGAAACCGGCTCGGCCGGCGCCAAGCAGACGGGTCTCGGCTCGGCATTCTTCGGCGCCACTGTGCTTGCCG
Source organism: Chloroflexota bacterium (assembly GCA_038318015.1). Lineage (GTDB taxonomy): Bacteria > Chloroflexota > UBA6077 > UBA6077 > JACCZL01 > JADZEM01. The sequence goes on from JBBQBU010000635.1 coordinate 1,188, forward strand.
TTGCCACCTCGCTGCCGGAGATCAGCACCGTCTTCGCCGCCGTGCGTCTGCGTAGCTACGAGATGGCGCTGGGCAACATCTTCGGGACGAACCTGTTCAACGCGGCGCTGATCTTCGTGATCGACATCCTCGCCCCCGGCGAGCCGATCCTCAGCCGCGTGGGCGCCTTTTCCGCCTTCGGCGCGCTGCTTGGGCTCGTGCTCACCGCGGTGTTCATGGCCGGCATCGTCGAGCGGCGTGACCGGACGGTGCTGCGGATGGGCTGGGACAGCCTGGCGGCGTTGGTGCTCTACGTCGCCGGCATCGCGTTGCTGTTCATGCTGAGCGCCAGAGCCGCCGGCGCTGAATAAGGCGGCCAGCGGCGCGCGCCTGCCGCGGCGCGCGTGGCGTGTCGCGTGTGGATGGGGTACCTGCTCAACCCCGGCAGCGAAGCGACAGTTTGACGGGCGTGAAGGTTCCGCTTGACGTGACCACGGCGGGCGCGATTCAAGATTGGGATGGGCCGACTTCCTGACCTGTCGTCACTGTCGCACGCCGAGAAGGACGCGCTGATCCAAGCGCTGTGGGCGCAGGTTCAGGTCCTGACGGCGCGGGTCGCCGAGTTGGAAACCAGGCTCGGCGTTCCGCCGAAGACGCCGGACAACTCCAGCGTGCCGCCCTCGCAGGGCAAGAAGGCGAACCGCGGCGACAAGCCCGCCCGTAGCGGCCCGCGCCAGGGCAGCCTGGGGCGCAAGGGCGGCGGGCGGCGGCTCTGCGAGGCGCCGGACGAGACCGTCATCGCGCGGCCGTGCCGCTGCGCGCAGTGCGCAGCGCCGCTGATCGAGAGCGACCTGACGCTTGCAGCACGCTTCGACAAGATCGACCTGCCGAAGGTGGTGCCGGTGGTGACGCGGGTGGAGCGCTACGCCGGGCATTGCCGCGGCTGCGGCGCCACCACCCTGGCGCCGGTGCCGGAAGGGTTGGAGCCGGGCACGCCATTCAGCCCGAACATCGTCGCGCTGGCGATGTACCTGCGCTTCGCCCACCACGTCAGCTACCGGCGCCTGACGCGGTTGATGCTCGAACTGTTCGGGCTGGCCATCAGCGAAGGCGCGCTGGACGCCGCACTGCGACGCGCCAAGCCTGGCTTCGACGCCGAGACCGCCGCCATTCTGGCGCGCCTGCGCCGCGCCCGTGTCGTCGGCTCTGACGAGACCGGCGTGCGCATTGACGGCCGCTCCTGGTGGAACTGGGTGTTCCAGAACGCCGAGGTGGTGATCCACGTGATCCGCCGCAGCCGTGGTGCCGGTGTTGTCCACGAGGTGATGGACGGCCACCGCCCGGCGATCTGGGTCTCCGACCTCTACAGCGCCCAGCGCGGCCATGCCGAGGCCTGGCAGATCTGCCTGGCGCATCAGTTGCGCGACTGCCGCTTCGCCATCGAGGCCGGCGACACCATCTTCGCCCCGCGCATGAAGGCGCTGCTGCTGCGCGCCGTCGTGCTGGCGCGGCGGCATCGCAGCCTGGCCGAGAGCACGCGCCGCGAATACCGCCGCCGCCTCGAACGCGACCTTGACGCCGTCATGGTGCTCGGCCCCACCGACCGTCACGGGCTGCGATTGCGCAAGCGCTACGGCCTGCTGCGCGAGCACCTCTTCACCTTCCTCGACCATCCCGAGGTCACCGCCGACAACAACGCCTCCGAGCGCGACCTCCGCCACATGGCCACATACAGGAAGGTCACCGGCGGCTTCCGATCCAACTGGGGCGCCAATCTCTTCGCCGCCGTCCGGTCCGTCATCGGCACCGCCGCCCGGCGCGGCATCAACCCCTACCAGGCCATCCGAAACACCCTTTCGGGACACTCCGTGCTTGCCCCGGGTTGAGCAGGTACAAAATGAGAGGATTCCTGAGGGCTACCCCTGCTGTGAGGCTTTCCTTGCGCCGGAC
>JBBQBU010000636.1:0-3115 GCA_038318015.1 Chloroflexota bacterium
ATCGTTGCGGAGAGGCCGTGCGCCGCCAGCCGTTCGCGGAAGGCACGGGCCTGCGCGGGGGGTGTCGGGTCAAATCCCGCGTCTGTCGCGTTGTACGGGATCAGGTTGACGTGCGACAGCTTGCGCGGCAGCAGCCTTGCCAACTGGTCGGCGTGCTCGATCTCGTCGTTGACATCGTGGAGCATCACGTACTCATAGCTGACGCGGCGACCGGTCTTCTCGGTGTAGTCTTTCACGGCGGCCATCAGCGGCTTGAGCGGAAAGCGCTCGTTGATGGGCATCAACTCTTCGCGTAGGTCGTCGTTCGGCGCATGCAGCGAGATCGCCAGCGTGACTTCAAGGTCTTCGTTCGCCAGCCGCTTGATCTGCGGCACCAGTCCGCTGGTCGAGATGGTGATGCGCCGCTGGCTGATGTTCATACCATCGGGATCGGAGAGGCGGCGCACGGCACCGACGGTCGTCGCGTAGTTGGCAAGCGGCTCGCCCATCCCCATGAAGACGACGTGCGTTGGCCGATTATCCGGCTCGTCGCGCCCGAAGCCGTACACCTGATCGACGACTTCCCCAACCGTCAGGTTCCGCGACAGGCCCATCAGGCCGGTTGCACAGAAGGTGCAGGCCATCGCGCAGCCGGCCTGCGTCGAGACGCAGACGGACAGTCGCTTGGCACCCTCTGGCGAGGTCGCCGGAATCGCAACGGTCTCGATCTCCTGCCCGTCAGCCAGCCGCACCAGCCGCTTGCGCGTGGTGTCCTTGGACACTGCCTGCACCACGAGTTCGCCCGACAGCACTCGGTAGCGCGACGCCAGAATACCCCGCAACCGCGCCGGCAGATCGGTGCAATCGTCCCACGACTCCACGAGGCGGCTGTGCAGCGCCTTGTACAACTGGCGCGCTCGGTAGGCTGGCTGCCCGAGGTCGGCCAGGACGGCGTGCAAGGCCGGCTGATCCAGATCGAGGACGCACGGCAGCGACGCCGCTGCACCCGGCGCGGGCGTGTTGGCGGTAAGGTCGGCTTCGGTCAGGTTGAGGATTGGCAGCGACTTTGACATACACCTAGAGTATGCGTGCCACCGAGGCACACCGACCAGAGTAGATTGCCTCGGCTCAGCGAAACCGCATCCTGACGCACAATACCGTGCGACGGATACGTGAGGACATTGCCGTGAAGGGAAACGCATGGGGTATGTCGAAGAGTTGCGGAAGCTGGTCGGGTGCGGTCGGCTGCGATTCGGCGGGCATCAGTTTCGGCCGATCTGCCCCAAAACTCCCCCGGCTGTTGAGCGCTACAGTTGACGCTACGCGAACGGCGTCCCTACCATTGCCCATAACCCGGACGACCGGCGACCGCTAACGCTGTTTATGGATCGCCCCGGACGGGCGCTGTGCGTCCAACGACGCCGTACAGACCGCCTCGCCGAAACCATCATCTGTCTTCCCAGAGTTCGACGCGTAAGGAGCAAACCCCGCATGGTTGGAGCAACCTCCGTCCCATCGTCCGGCGGCACCCAGCAGTGGGTGTACCTGTTTGACGAGAGCAGTCCGGACTCTCGAAACTTGTTGGGCGGCAAGGGTGCCGGCTGCGCCAGCATGACCCAGGCCGGTTTGCCGGTGCCTCCGGGGTTTACCATCACCACCTCGGCGTGCGTGTACTACTACAAGGAAAACAACACGTTCCCGGAAGGCCTCTGGGAGCAGGCGTTGACGGCCCTGGCCGATATCGAAAAGAAGGCCGGCAAGAAGCTAGGCGACGCCAATGACCCGCTGCTCGTGTCGGTGCGCTCGGGCGCGCGCGTCTCGATGCCGGGCATGATGGACACCGTCCTGAACCTGGGTCTGAACGACACCAGCGTTGAGGGGCTGTCCAAGCTCACCAACAACCCGCGCTTTGCGCTGGACGCCTACCGTCGCTTCATCAGCATGTTTGGGCGCATCGTCCAGGGCATCGACACGGCCAAGTTCGACCACGTCCTGGACGAGGCGAAGGAGAAGGCCGGCGTCAAGTCCGACCCGGAACTGACCGCCGAGAAGTTGCGCGAGGTCGTGGCCGACTTCAAAAAGATCGTGCAGCAGGAGACGGGAGAAGAGTTCCCGTCTGACCCGCTCAAGCAGTTGCGGCTGTCGATCCAGGCCGTTTTCGGCTCGTGGATGGGCAAGCGGGCCGTGGACTACCGCCGCGCCGAGAAGCTGCCCGACGACTGGGGCACCGCCGTCAACGTGCAGATGATGGTATTCGGCAATATGGGCGACGACTCCGGCACCGGCGTGGCGTTCACCCGCGACCCGAACACCGGCGAGCGCGTCCTGTACGGCAACTTCCTGGCGAACGCGCAGGGCGAGGACGTGGTGGCGGGCATCCGCAACGCCGAGCCGATCTCGGCGATGGAGGCCCACAACGCGGAGACCTTCAAGCAGTTCGTCGGCTTTGCCGCGCAGCTTGAGAAGACCTACCGGGACATGCAGGATCTTGAGTTCACGGTGGAGCGCGGCAAGCTCTACATGCTCCAGACCCGCAGCGGCAAGCGGACGGGCCGCGCGGCCGTCAAGATCGCGAAGGACATGGTCGAGGAGAACCTGATCTCGACCGACGAGGCGCTGTTGCGCGTCGAGCCGCGCCACGTCGTCCAGTTGCTGCTGCCGCGCTTCGACGAGGCCGCAAAGGCTGCCGCCGACGCCGCCGGGCAGTTGATCGCGACAGGCGTCGCAGCGTCGCCGGGCGCGGCTGTTGGCGAAGTCGTGTTCGACCCGGACCGCGCCGAGCATCGGGCGGCTGCCGGCTCCCGCGTGATCCTGGTGCGGCCGGAGACGGCCCCTGACGACTTCCACGGCATGATCGTGTCACAGGGCATCCTGACCTGCCGCGGAGGCACATCCAGCCACGCGGCCGTGGTGGCGCGCGGCCTGGGCAAGCCCTGCATCGTGAGCGCGGAGTCGATCCGGGTGGACCTGGACGCCCGCATCTTCACGGTCGGCAGCACGACGGTCAAGGAAGGCGACGTCATCTCCATCGACGGCACCACCGGCGAGGTGATGCTCGGCGATATCGTGACGGTCGAGCCAAACTTCTCCGAAGACCTCGACCTGAAGGCTGTGCTGGCCTGGGCTGACGGCCGCC
>JBBQBU010000637.1:0-3095 GCA_038318015.1 Chloroflexota bacterium
TGACTCCAACCGAGCCACTCGGCCGCAGTATCTCCTCCCCTGCCTCTACTTGACAAAAGGTTATGCGATAGCCCTGATCCGTGCCCCCGCCCCCTTCCGCCCAGCACCCTGAACCTGGTACGTAGAATCCCGCATGCGGCCCCGCCCGTGCCCCTGGTGCCCGCCGGACTCGTAGCACATAGCCGACAGCAGCCGGTCGGCCAGCTCGGAGTCGCCGCGCGGCCAGTCGTCGAGAACCTGGGCGACACCCTGGGCGGCCGGGCGGGCACCTGACGGCACGGCACGGTGGCGGCGTGGTGCGGCCGGCTGCACAAATTGAGGCACACTCGAAGCGCGCAGGCTGCGCGCAGGCTGCGCGCACGGTGCCTGCGGGGCGCTACCCTTGAGCACCACCCCCTGAACACCTCCGACTGAGCAACGCCCGCTCAGCTCATGCCGCGCCCGGATACGCCTGTGCCTCCTGCCCCTGACCCCACCCCGGCCGCACCGGGGACTGATGTTGCGCTCGACGGGACGGTCGAGCGCATCACGTTCACCAACCCGACGACCGGGTTCAGCGTCGTGCGGCTGCGTGTGCGCGGTCGCCGCGAGCCGATCACCGTCGTGGGGACGCTGCCGGCTGCCCAGCCCGGCGAATTCCTGGTGATGATGGGCCGCTGGCAGACCGACCCCCGGCATGGCGCGCAGTTCCGCCCGACCACCGCCGAGGTCCGCCGGCCGAGTGACATTGACGGCATCGTGCGGTACCTCGGGTCGGGGCTGGTGAAGCAGATCGGGCCGGTGCTGGCGAAGCGGATCGTCGGGACGTTCGGCGCGGAGACGCTCGACGTGCTGGACGCGACGCCGGACCGCGTGCGCGAGGTGCCGGGCATCGGGCCGCAACGGGCAAAGGGCATAGCCGCCGCCTGGGCGGAGCACCGCGCGTTGCGGGACGTGATGGCGTTCCTGGCCGAACACGGCCTAGACACGCGCTACGCACCGCGCCTGCTGGCAGCGTACGGCACCGACGCGACACGCATCCTGAGCGCTAATCCGTACCGGCTGGTGGCCGACGTGCCGGGACTGGGGTTCCCATCGGCTGACCGGCTGGGGAAGGATCGCGAAGTGCGCCACACCGCGCCGGCGCGCATCCAGGCGGCTGTGCAGGCGGCGCTGATCGACGCGAGCCAGAACGGGCACACGCGCCTGCTGCGCCCGGACCTGATTCGGGCCGCTGCGACCGTCGCCGAGGTCGCGCCGGAGCTTGCGGAGAGCGGGGTGCTACAACTGCTGGCCGGCGGCATGATCGCCAGCCGGCGCACCGGCAGCGGCATCGTCACTGGTGCGGCCGGGCTACCTGGTGTTGCTGGTCTCGCTGGCGAGCAGCCGGCCGCCAGCGCGCCGCTGCTCCCCGAGCCAGAGCATCAGGTCGGCCGGGTTCGCATCTACACGCCTCCACCGCCCACACCGCGGGTGCCGCCCGTCCCGTCACCGAGCGCGGAGCCACCGACATTGAGCGTTGACGAGCGACTCGGCATTGGCCTGTCCGGGCTCGTGCGCGCCGAGGAAGACCTTGCCAGCCGGCTGCTCGGGCTGGCCCGGCGGGCTGGTCTGCCGGCCCGGCGCATCGAGCGGTGGCTCGCGGCGGATGCGGAGTCGCGCGGCCTCTCCGAAGAGCAGCGGCAGGCGGTGGCAACGGCGGCCACCAGCGGCTGCTTCGTGCTGACCGGTGGCCCCGGCGTCGGCAAGACGACGACCACCCGCGCCCTGGTCCGCTGCCTGCTGGCGCTGGGGCGGTCGGTGGCGCTAGCTGCGCCCACGGGCAAGGCCGCGCGCCGACTGGGCGAGGTGGTCGGGCTGGAGGCCCGCACGCTGCACCGCCTGTTGGGCGCCGGCCCGAACGGTTTCCGCCACAACGCCGACGACCCGCTGCCATACGACGTGCTAATCGTGGACGAGGCCAGCATGCTGGATACCCAACTTGCACGGGCGGTGGTGCGGGCGGTTGGGCCGGGCGCGCAATTGATCCTGGTAGGAGATGCCGACCAGTTGCCGAGCGTCGGGCCAGGCCAGGTGCTGCGCGACATCCTGGCGAGCCGCCGCGTGCCGGCCGCCCGGCTGGAGACGGTCTTTCGGCAGGCGGCCCTCAGTCAGATCGTCACGAACGCCCACCGCATCCGGCAGGGACTGTTGCCGGAGATGGCCCCCCCGGCCGCGCTGCGCCTGAAGTTCGGCAAGCAGTCAGACGCCCCCGGCGGCTCAGACTGCATCTTCGTGGCGGCGCCGCCGGCCCAGGTGGCCGCCGTGGCCGCAGACTGGGCGGCCTCGTACCTGCCACGCGTGCTGCGGGTACCGCCCGGCGAGGTTCAGGCCATCGCACCGCTGGTGCGCGTCTGCCAGACGCTGAACAGCATGCTACAAGAGCGGCTCAACCCCGCACGCGGCCAGCCGGAGCGCCCGCACGGCGCGTTGCCGCTGCGCCTGGGCGACCGCATCATCCAGACGCACAACAACTACGTACTCGGCGTGTTCAACGGCGACACTGGTACGATTGTGAAGGTGGTCGAGGGGGCCGGGCTGACCGTCGATTTTGGCGACGGGCGAGTGGTCGAGTACGGCCCGATTGACGTGCTGGACCTGGACCATGCGTATGGGCTGACGGTCCATCGCGCCCAGGGCAGCGAATGGCCGGGGGTGGTGGTGCTGGCGTCGTCCAGTTTTGGCCCGATGTTGAGCCGGAACCTGCTGTACACGGCCATCACCCGTGCGCGGCGGGCCGTCGTCGTGGTGGGCGACGCAGCGGCGATTGCAGAGGCCGTGGCCCGCACCCGCGACCAGGAGCGGGTGACCGGGCTGCCGGTGCTGCTCCAGGCGGGCATCGTCGCGCCGCCGGAACTGACGGACACGGTGCACGAGCCGATGCCCGACGACTGGCCGGACTGATGAGTACCTTCCGAGCGCCCCGGTCGGCGGGGACAGCCCACACTCCCTGCCCTGCGGCGAAGCCCTCACCCCCCAGCCCCCACAACCGCTTGCGGGAGATGGGGCGGGGGGGTGAGGGCTTCGCCGGGGGTTCGGCATGAACGGCCGGTCTGCTTACGGCGAGTTGGTGCGCC
>JBBQBU010000638.1:0-3086 GCA_038318015.1 Chloroflexota bacterium
CCGCGCGCACCCAGGTCAGGAAGCAGCGACGGAACCCTTCGGGATCGAGACGGGCGAACACCCGCCCGAACGTGTCATGCGAGGGGATGCCACCCGGCAATGCCAGAAAGGTGCGCAGCCAGCGCTCCTTCTCCCGACCGAAGGTCTCGACCGCCGACCGGCCGGCGGCCCCACAGATCACCCCACACAGCGCAATCGTCAGAATATCGACCAGCCGATGCTCCTTCAGATGGTCGCGGCGCGGGTCCGTCAGCGACGCAAACGGCTCCCACAGGCCCGTTCGTGCACCCAACTCCATCGCCTACCCCCGTGACTCCAGCCGAGCCACTCGGCCGCAGTATCTCCTCCCCTGCCTCTACTTGACAAAAGGTTATGCGATAGCCCTGGGGTTGGGAGAGCGTGTGGATCAACCGAACGTGGTACTCATTGTCAGCGACGACCAGGGCTACGGCGACCTTTCGTGCATGGGCGCGACGGACTTCCGGACCCCGCGCCTTGACGAGCTTGCGCGGTCAGGCGCGCGTTTCACCAGCTTCTGCGTGAACTCCCCCGTCTGCTCGCCGTCCCGCGCGAGCCTGATGACCGGGCGGTATCCGGGCAACGCCGGCGTCCGCAACATCCTGATGGCGCATCGTGACACGCCGGGCCTCGCGCCGGATTCGCCTACCCTGGCCGAGGCGCTGCGGGACCAGGGGTATCACACCGGCATTGTCGGGAAGTGGCACCTGGGCGCAGCCGAAGGCTCGCGGCCGGCAGATCGCGGCTTCGACGAGTCATTCGGCCACCTCGGCGGCGCGTTCGACTTCTATTCGCACCTGATCTGGGGCGCGGCCAACCGTGAAGTGGTGCGCGACGGCAAGAAGGGCATCGGGTTCCTGGTACACGACCTCTGGGAGAACGGCACCGAGGTCTGGCGAGACGGCGAGTACGCGACGGAGATGTTTGGTGAGCGGGCCGTGCAGTTCGTCCGCAAAGCCGCCCGCCGTGACGATCCGTTCTTCCTCTATCTCGCCTTCAACGCGCCCCACCATCCGATGCACGCGCCCGAGAAGTACAAGGAGCGGTTCCCTGACCTGACGTGGGACCGGCAGATCATGGCCGCCATGATTAGCGCGATGGACGACCAGATCGGCAACGTGATGGACGAACTGGACCGCCAGGGTGTCCGCGACAACACCATCGTCCTGTTCATGAGCGACAACGGCCCGTCGCGCCAGTCTCGCAACTGGCTTGACGGCAGTATCGACTGGTACTACGGCGGCTCGTCGGGCCAGTTGACCGGCCACAAGTTCAGCCTGTTCGACGGCGGCGTGCGCGTGCCGGCCATCATGAGCTGGCCGGCGCAGATTCCGGCCGGGCAGGTGGTGGACGGCCTTGCCCTGGGCATGGATGTCTTCCCGACCGTCCTGCGGGCGGCTGGCGGCAATCCGTCTCAGTACGAGATCGACGGCAAAGACCTGACGCCGATGGTGACGGGGCAGGCAGCCTCGCCTCACGCGGACGAAGACGTGTTCTGGGAGATTGGCGTGCAGACGGCGGTGCGGCGGGGGCGCTGGAAGCTAGTGCTCAACGGCCTGCTCATCGACGATCTGCCGCAGCGCGACCGGGTCCACCTCTCGGACATCGAGGCCGACATGGCCGAGCGGCACAACCTGGCCGCCGAGCATCCGGAGCTGGTCGCTGAGATGCGGGCAGCGGCTGACCGCTGGCGGGCCGGCATCGAGGAGCAGTGGGAAAGCAAGCACGCGGCCCGGATGGTGGGCGAGAACGCCTTTGCCGTCACCGACTCGTCTGGCCTGAAGGTGTACGACAACCCGAACAATCCGGCCATCGGCGACACCTGAGTGCATGCGGCCCAGCATGATGCCGGGCCAGCGCCACGCGACCCCATCGCCCAGGCGGCAGAGGGGAGGACTGGTTCCCTACCTCATGTTCTCGATGCGTGTCGCGAGGACGCGCAAGCGAGCGTGGGGGCGGAGCGCGCCACCGCAATCCGCGCGCCTTTATTCTTCGGCCAGCGCCCCCAGGTACTCGGCTGAGAGGTCGCTGATGCCGTCGTCCGCCAATTCAACGACGACCCGCCGGATGGTGCCGGTGAACGGGTACGGCGACGGGTAGCCACTCGTGATCGGGGCTGGGCCGCCGCGTCCACAGCGGATGCCGGCCGTCACCCCGACGGTTGGCCAGGTCTTCGGCAGGTGGGCCGTTCCTACCGCTCGGCCGTCCACCAGCAGCGTGCCGGTCCCCTGCCGGGTGCCCGTCTTGCTGAAGGCGAAGCGCACGGTCCTGCGCCCGGCCGTCAGCGGCGTGTCGCCCACGATCGTCACGCGCTCGCGCTCGGAGAAGGCGTACTCATAGACTGGCCGCCCGTCCTGCACCCGCAGCACGTAGCCGCCAAACGGGGCGCCCGATTCAAGCAGCACGCCCTCGGCCCCCGCTGCCGGTAGCTCGATCTCGGCGGTGATGGTGTACGAGCGGTCCGTGATGTCCGGCGCGCTGAACCGGTCGATGCGGGCCATGTCCGGGTAGTAAACGTACCGTTGGCGCGCCCGCTCCGCAACGCCGGCGGCGACGCGCTCGTACTCGCGGTCATCCAGGGGCAGCACGCCGTAGCGACCGGCCTCGGTCCACCAGCGTTGCACCATCTCGTGCAGTTTCTCTGGCCGCTCGGCTGCAAGGTCGCGGCACTCCGAGAAGTCCTGGTCGAGGTGGTACAGCTCCCAGCGGTCCCGCTCGAAGTCCGTGCCCTTTTCGTGGCGCGCGACGACCTTCCAGCCGTCGTGCCACAGGCCACGGTCCCCCAGCAGCTCGAAGTACTGGGTCTGCTTGCGGGTCGGCGCGTCGGCCGAGGCGAACGTGTACGCCAAGCTGGTGCCGTGGATCGGCAATTGCGCCGCGCCACGGTACGTCTCCGGGGCGTCGATCCCCAGGAGGTCCAGGATGGTCGGCGTCAGGTCCACGACGTGGTGGAACTGGTGTCGCAGCGCCCCGCGATCCGCGATGCCGTTGGGCCAGTGGACAATCAGCGGGTCGCGTGCGCCCCCGGCGTGCACGTCCTTCTTGTACCACTTGAGCGGCGTGTTACT
>JBBQBU010000639.1:0-3086 GCA_038318015.1 Chloroflexota bacterium
CAGGGTCCGGAACGCGGCAAGCCGAAACTGTTTCAGAGTCTCCCATGCTGCTGGGGTTTGCATAACATCAGCATAGAGCTCCGTCCAGTTCCTCGTCGACCCGCTTCCTCCTGGGCCTCATTTTGTCCAAACTAGAGTGAGATAGCGCCGTTGTGGCGTCGGACACTCCGAGGAGACCGACGCCTCACCGGCGCTGTGGTTATAGCGCGGTACGGCCACCGTTCTCGGTCGCCCGACCGTGCTCGGTCAACAACCTGGCCTGCTGACCGCGGTGGGCCGTTCACCCAGGGACAGTTGCCCCGCCGTGAGCCAGCCAGGACGACACGGGCTTCGTGTCTCACATGGCGCGGTGCCGCGTGGCTGTACCAGAGGGGTGCTCAAGTACAGGCCGTTCTGGCACCCACCAGATCCGCTAGCCAGACGGCTTGGGGCGCTACCCTGGTGTGTTGTACGCGCTGTTGGTTAACTCGACGTTCGTCGCCCGCTGGCCACGACCCTGCGTGTCGGTCTCGATCTCAAACTCCATCTCTTGCCCGTCCTGAATGGTGTCAAAGACGCCACGCGGCAGGGACGAGTGATGAAAGAAGACTTCGGAACCATCCTCAGAGCGGACAAAGCCGAAGCCACGGTCTCGGATCATCCGTACGACAGTGCCCCGCATGAAACGCTACCTCCAAGCAAAACGCCGTTCGGCGTGTAGGAGGAGTTCAGACGCAAGATACATGCCAATCGGCGCGCACAGAGCGGCAAGGATGGGCAGAAGCTGGGGACGAGCAGACACGCTGCGTCGTGTAGCTGCGCTGCGGTCACGTCGCGTCAGGAGGGCGTCGCGGCCCACGGCCGGGGCACCGCGGGGGAGGCCGTCGACCGGGCCAGTGCGGGGAGGCGGTCACCCGGCGCGCGGGGCCAGCCGGGCGCTGTGCTTGCTCCGTCAGGCGACGCGTGGGGCGAGGCGCACGGTTGGCTCTTGCGTGGCACGCACGGCTAACTCGGCGGGGGCCGCCGGCAACGCGAAGGCGAGGCGCGCCCCGCCCTGTGGTGAGCTTTCGGCCCAGATGCGCCCGCCAAGCTGCTCGACGACCAGTTTGCAGAAGGCGAGGCCCAGGCCGGAGCCGCGCGCAGCGCCGGACCCTTGCATGAACCGCCCAAAGACGTGTTCGCGCTCGGCAGGAGGGATGCCCGGCCCGTCGTCGTCCACTGCGAACAGGACGCCGCCGTCACCGTGCTCCGCCACCAGCGTCACACGGGCGTGGCTGCCGCCGTGCTTGTAGGCGTTGCCAATCAGGTTGTGCAGGACGCGTCCCACCAGCCGGGCATCGGCCAGGACCGGGCAGAGGCCGGCGGCGATGCGTACGTCTGGCGCCGGCCGATCCAGCCCGCGATAGTCCATGACGGCGGTGCGTACGAGGTCGTCCGGCCCGACGGCTGACCGGTGGATCGGCAGGGCTTCGGCCTGGAGCCGGGAGCTGTCGTTGATATCGATGACGAGGTCTTCCAGCATGCGGGTTGCCTGCCGAATCTGCTCGACAGCCTCACGCTGTGGCGGCGACAGGTGCCCGTGCCGCCCGTGTTCCAGCAGGTCGGACCAGCCGGCAATCAGTGTCAGCGGGTTCTTCAGGTCGTGCACGAGGGTATTGGTCCAGAACTCTTTGGCTGCCGACAGCTCATGTTCGCGGCGGGCGATTCCCTCAGCCTTCGCGCGCTGCTCGCGCTCGTTCGCGTAGAGCCGCGCAAGGTCGGTGGTCATCTCGTTGACGGACGTGGCGAGCGTGTGCAGCTCGTACGGACCGAGCGCCGGCAGCTTGCGCGCGAAGTCCCCGCGTGCGACGCGCCGCACGTGTGCCCCGAGGGCCGCCATCGGCTGCTCAATCGAGCGAAAGAGATGTTCGCCCATCCACATACCGAGGCTTGTGATCAGCCCAACCAGCGCCATGACTGTGATGAGCCGTTGGTGGTGCGTCAGATCACTGCCGGCCAGCACATCGGCCAGGTCAGTGCCGACGGCCTGCTGAAGCTCCCCCAGGCTGCTGATGGCTGCCGCCAGCGGGGCGATCTGTCCGGCCGGGCTGTCGGCGGTGGCGCGATAGGCGGCGTGGGCGGCGATCGCGCGGTCCAGCAGCGGCCGGTACGCTATGAGGAGTGAGAGGATGTCGTCGCGGCTACCGGGGATGCCCGGCCGTGGCGCTCCTGACGCCAGGGCGCGATAGATGCCGTCAACGCGCGCTGCCCGCTCGGCGACGGCGACGGTGGCGCTGGTGCTGGCGGCGGTGGCCGGCTGACGAGCCGTTTGGGAGAGCAGCATCAGTTCTTCGTCAAGCATCGTGCGGACGCTGCCAATCTGCCGCTGCCAGTCGGCCCGCAGTTGGATACGGTGCGTCCGCATGTGCATCTCTTCGATCATGCCGAAGCCGACCAGCCCGAGCACCATCGTCATGGTGATGACCGCGCCGTACGCCAATCGCAGCCGACCGCTCAGCGAGGCTGGCGCGCCGGCCGCAGCGATGCGGCCCACCTGGGCGTCGAGTTGGCGCGCGGCGCAGGCTGCCACCCCGAGCAGTACGGCCAGCAGCGGCTGGAAGAACAGCAGATCCTGGTGTGCCCAGGTGAGCAGAGTCGTCGGAAAGAGGGCGATGCGCGGCAATGGCGGCATCGGGGGGGCACCGGCGGCAGACGTCAGCCCCCAGTACCAATCGCCGAACAGCAGCAGTGCCGTCGCGAATGAAGCGGTGGCGATGCACGACGCCGGCCAGGGCCGCCGCGCCGATGGCGAGACGGAGCGGCAGCCGCCGCACCGCCAGAGGCCCGGTCAGCAGCAGCGGCAGCAGCAACAGCGGGTACACGTTCCAGAGGCCGGGCAGCGCCTTGATGGCGAGGATGCCCACGGGCAGGTGCATGCTCGTGACGAGGCCAGCGCGAACGCCTGCACGCGCCCAGCCAGCGGCCCAATCCGTACCGCACCGAGGTTTCATCCTTGCCCCTGCTCTCCCTGCCTGCGACCCGCCGCGCCCGCCCCTGGCACGGATAGGTGCCACTTCAAACGGGACAGATGCGCGAAAGGTGATGTAGATATGTGCACATTGTTCACG
>JBBQBU010000640.1:0-3070 GCA_038318015.1 Chloroflexota bacterium
GCTTGCAGCACCCAGTCCGGCTCGCCGCGCTCCCAGACCGCGTTCCAGAACGGGCTGATGCGGGCCAGCGCACGCGGCGAGTCCGGGCTGAGCAAGTCGAAGGCGAACTGCGCGTCGGGCGTCACGTTGTCCTGCGGCTCAGTGACTGGCGTGCCAGGGTCGGTGAACAGCGCGTAGGCACCGCGCATGGCCGGCCGCCAGTGCGCCACCGTCTCCTCGTCAATCGTCATCGGTGAGTCCGCAGGGATGTCCGGCAACTCAGGGATCACCAGCTTCATGCGCCGGCGCGGGCGCACGTCAAGCTTCAGCCCAGCCCACGCGGCCACGACGCCGCTGAACGGCCCGGCCGCCAGCACCACGTGCTCGGCCCCGATGGTGCCGCGCGTCGTCTCCACCCCGACGATGCGCTCACCTTGCCGCACGAAGCCCGTCGCGGCCGTCTCCAGGCAGATGGTCGCGCCACTCGCCCGCGCGTACCCCATCGTCAGCGCCTTGGGCTTCAGCCAGCCGTCGCGGGCGCGGTAGCGGGCCTGCAACACCGTTGGGGCGATGTGCGGGAAGCGGTACCGGACCTCGTCGCCCGGTAGGAGTTCCACGTCGTCCAGCCCCCAGCCGTGTTGCTTGCTGACCCACTCGTGCTGCCGCTGCATGCCGGCCTCGGTGGTCGTGCAGAACAGGTAGCCCTGCTGCTTCAGGCCGATGTCGTAGCCCGGCAGCCCCGTCACGTCCGCGAACCGCTCGAACAGGTCGATGCCCTCGCGGACGAGTGCGATCTCCTCCGGGTTATCGAACTGGAGCCGGAACGCGCCCGTCGAGACCGGCGTGGTGAGCGTACAGAGCGCCGGCCGCTTCTCCAGGATGACGGCCGACAGGCCAGCCCGCGCAGCGAAGAAGGCGGTGGCCGCCCCAATGATGCCGCCGCCGATAACCACCAAATCGGCGGAGCGCGGCAGGACATCCGTGAAGCGCAAGGGCGGGAGGGCGGCAGCCATGCGAGAACCTCCGCAACGGACATGAGGGCGAGAAGAGGATGACGTGTGGCGAGATGGTAGGCGCTGCGCCCAGCCTGCGGCCATGCGCGCGGGTCACGCACCGGCCGCCAATCTAGCAGCAGCTGGCGTTAACGCCCTGCTGATGATCTTCCGGCATCGCTCTTATCTTCCTCTAGCGACGCTCTAAGGAACTGCCCCGCACAATCAGGATGTCAGCGGTGCGCCGCCGAAACGCCCCAGCAGCAACGCTCGCGAGCGTTTCGGACCATGGGAGCCGCGGACAGCAAAACCAACGACGGCTGTGACCTCGCGGCGGCCACCCCAGCACCATGCGCCGGGCTGGCGCAGCAAGGAAAGTCACATGGCGACCCAGGCGATGCGGAACGGCAACGCTCAGACCCACACCCAGCCCCTGACGCTGCGCGACGCGATGGACCGATTCTTGGAGCAGAGTTTCGCGCCGTTTGGGCGCGGCATGGCGAGCGAGGGCGCGCACGGCGTGCCGGCCAACCTCTTGGAGGACGGCAACACCTACTACCTACGCCTCCTGGTCCCGGCGCTTGACCTGTCCACCGTGGACATCACCGTTGAGGGCGGCATCCTGACGGTCAGCGGCCAGACCTCGCAGGCGACACCAGAAGAGGCCAAGAGCGTCTGGCAGGAGTGGGGGCCGACCTCCTTCCGCCGCCAGTTAAAGGTGCCAGCCGGCTTCGACGCCGAGCGCTGCATGACCACCTACAAGGACGGCGTGCTGACGATCAGCATGCCGAAGCCGGAGCAGGCCAAGCTAAAGTCGATCAGGGTGCAGGTGCAGGAGTAACCAGCGGCCGGCTGTCTCGCCCGTCATGCGTCCATGAGGCGCGACAGGCCGGGGCTTCTGCCCCGGCCTGTCAAATAGCTATCGGTGTGCAGACTGGCGCTCGAACGACCGGATGTTGGCACGCAACGTGCAAAGGGGTCTGTGCGCGGCAGAAACGCCGTGCCAGTCCCCTCCTCAGAACCGCCTAGGTGCGCCCCACACCTGGGCGGTTCGCTTTAAGGCCTGGGAGCGCCCAGTGCGGGCCAGCAGGGGTCCAGTCGCTACCGCACGATCAGCGTCGCGACCATACCGGCCTGCTCGTGGCCCGGCACGCTGCACACCACCTTGTAGGTACCCGGTGTCTGCGGCGTGAACGTCTTGCTAGCGGATTGACGCGGCTGCACCGTCAGCATGATCGCCTCGCCAGCAACTTGCGCCTGCCAGTTGTGCTCAACCATGCCGCTATTGCGGACGGTCAACGTGACAGGCCGTCCGGCCTGCACCTCCATCGTCGTCGGACTAAAGGCCATCTCCGTCGCGGTAACCGTGAGCGCCTGGGGCTGGGTCGAGGACTTTGCAGCCGCCGCCGGCTGCGCCGGGGCGCAGGCGGCCGTCAGTAGAACACTTGCGAACAACAGGACAAACGCCGGAAGCACGCGCATTGCATGATCTCCATCAGCAGGCTCCCGTAGCGGGATGCCTGTGCAGATCATGAACAATCTATTGGCGCTCGACGGTCAGGTGTTGGCAGGCATCTGGTGAGGGAAGTTCTCCGACGACCGCGTGTAGGGGATCGTCACCGCCCCCGCTGGCCGGTGCGCTCGTCCCTCAGGCCGGTGCGCTGCCCCCGCTGGCCAGTGCTACCTGCCGTTCGTCTTCGACGACGGAGCCTTCGTTGGTGCCTTTGTGGGGGCGGGCTTCGGCGTCGGCGTTTTGGTCGCGGCGGGCTTCGGTGTTGGCGTTTTGGTCGCGGCGGGCTTCGGCGTTGGCGTCTTCGTCGGCTGCGCCTTCGGCGTCGGGGTCTTGGTTGCACCCGGCGTCGCCGTGGCCGGCCTCGGGGTTGCCGGCGGGCGGGTCGCGGTAGCCGGCGGCGCGGTCGGCGGTACGCGCGTTGCCGGCACAGCGGTCGGCGGAACTGGCGTGGCTGGAATCGGTGTCGCAGGTACCGGCGTTGCCGGCACGGCGGTCGGCGGAACTAGCGTGGCTGGAATCGGTGTCGCAGGAACTGGCGTGGCCGGTATCGGTGTCGCCGGCAACGGCGTGGCGGCCGGTGGGCTCG
>JBBQBU010000641.1:0-3046 GCA_038318015.1 Chloroflexota bacterium
TTGACGGCATCGCGCACGTGCACAGCGTCCACGCCAACGCGGTGGGGGCGCTGGGCCTGTCGGTGCCGCCGATCGTCGGGACGCTCTGGCGGTACGTCGGCGGCACGCTGGAGACGGCCCCGTTCATGGAGTCCGGCTCGCGCGAGTACGCGGCGCACGCGCTGGCGACGATGGGCGAGTGCCGGGCGATGATTATGGCGAACCACGGGCTGCTGGCCGTGGGCGAGACGGTCGAGAGGGCGCTGGAGACGGCGGCTTACGCTGAGGAAGGCGCGCGTGTGTTCCTGCTGACGCTGGGCCACGGCGAACCGTCTACGCACCCGCGCCCCGAGGCCGGCATGATGTACGCGCCGCCCTGGTGGCGGTAGGCGGCGGCTTCCCTATCTGTGGCTTCTCGGAAAGGCCCTCACCCCCTGCCCCCACTCCCGCGCACGGGAGAGGGGGAAATTGGGCGTAACGGGATATCCTCTGCGACCAGCGTCGGTAGCCCGGTCTTCGGCTGCATCCTGAGCATGGTGGTAGCGGCACCTTTGGATTCGATCAAACTGCTCTTCGCGTTCACCCTGGTGCTGCTCGTCGGGTTCTCGGTGTCGTTCTCGCAGACGCTGGGCCTGCCCGACGCGCTGCCGTGGGTGGCCGCCGCCTGGATCGCGTGGTTCGGCGGAGTAGCCTGGATGCGGGCGCGGCGCTGGTAGCCTCGCCAAGAGCATCGTCGGGGTCTTGCCGCTGGCAGACCCGCACCATCCCGCTCGCAATGCTCCCATCCGCCCACAACCTGCCGTGTCATCCTGCGCGACGCTTCAGGATGACACGGTGGTTGGCTCGCCTTCGAGCACGTTTCCTGCCGGTACCTGTGCAGGGCGGCTACGCCCATCCGTGTCTACCGGCCAACGCCAAACAGCGCCACGTCCGTCAAGGGTCGAGGCGCTGGCTGCGCGAAGAACACACCATGCCGCCCGGTCGCCCATCGTGGGGCGGTCCGGGCGTGCGCAGTTCGCTCCGCCGGCTAGATCAGCGGGTAGATGAACGGGCCAAGCGAGGTTGCAGATGCGAAGGCGATCAGTGCCGCAAGCAGCAGCAACATGACGACCAACGGGATCATCCACCACAGCTTCTGCGCCCACAGGAAGGCGAGCAACTCGCCAGCGATTCCAAGCTTGTTGAAGAAGGCCTGCATGTGATGTTCCGTCTCTTTCCGAACGTGTCATAACCGGTCGGCCCCTGACCTGGGGCGAACCGTTCGGCGGCGCTAGTCTACACCGCTTTTTCGCCGCTGCGCCACGCTTTCATCAGGCTCTCATGACGCCGGCGGTGCGGCAATGCCGCCTGCTGCCGTGTCTGTGGGGCGCGAAACGCGTTGCGAGACCCGCCGTGCGCGCCCTACGCTTGCCTGATGACCGAGGTATGAACGAACGACGGGCGCGCCGAGGGACGACTCGCCGGCGGTCGTTGCAGGGAGGGTGACATGGCGGGATTGATGGGCCGGGCGGCGGCCTTCTACGGCGCCGGCACGCCGATGGAGATCAAAGAGTACCCGGTGCCCGACCCGGAGCCGGGGGCCATCGTCGTGAAGACGACGCTGGCGAACGTCTGCGGCTCGGACCTGCACCAGTGGCGCGGCGAGTTCGACGTGGCGAAGTTCGGGCGACCGTACCCGCAGATTCTCGGGCACGAGATGACTGGCAAGGTGCACGCGCTCGGGGCCGGCGTGGCGCGCGACACGGCCGGCACGCCGCTAGCCGTCGGCGACCGCGTCATCTGGCGCTACTTCTACCCGTGCGGCTCGTGCCGGCCATGCATGCGGCGCGTCTACCGGGCCTGCCCGAACGCCCGCGCCTACCTGATGAACTCGTCGGACACCGCGCCGCACTTCTATGGAGCCTTCTGCGACTACTACTACGTCCGGCCGGGCGCGGCGATCTTCAAAGTACCGGACGGCCTGCCTGACGAGACGGTGGCGGGGATCAACTGCGCGTTGGCGCAGGTGGTCGGTGGGCTGCAACTGGCGAACCTGAAACTGGGCGAGTATGTCGTCATCCAGGGTGCCGGCGGCCTGGGCGTTTACGCGACGGCGGTGGCGAAGGAGATGGGCGCCGGCAAGGTCATCGTCGTCGATGGCGTGACCGAGCGGCTCGGACTGGCGCAGGCGTTCGGCGCAGATGAGATTATCGACTTCCGCGAACTGCCGGCCGAGGACGACCGCGTGAAGCGCGTCCTGGAGCTGACGGACGGCTGGGGCGCGGACATCGTCGCGGAACTGGTCGGGCACCCGCGCGTCTGCCCGGAGGGCATCCGGATGGTCGGGCGGGCGGGCCGCTACCTGGAGATCGGCAACATCAGCCCCGGCCTGACCTACACCCTCGACCCGCAATGGCTGGTCGGCTACAACCGCTCGATCCTGGGGATGCTCTACTACGAGGCCGAGCATTTGCAGCAGGCGCTCGAACTGGTCTCTCGGACGCGCGACACGTACCCCTGGGACAAGGTGGTAAGCCACCGCTACCCGCTGGAGCAGATCAACGAGGCGTTCGCCGCAGCCGACCGTGGCGAGGTAACGCGCGCCGCAATCACGTTCTAGCCAGGTCGCAACTTGATATGCGGCGGCCAGATGCCGCCTGTTCTCGCCGCGCTGGACAATGGGCGGGCAGGACGACACTGAGTAGCAGCGCGTCGCCGCCCCCTGAACCCACGGCGTCCTGGTGCTACTCCGCCACGTACTCACTCCCTGGCCCCTCATCCTCAACGTTCAGACTGCCCTGCCACATCCAACTTGTCAGCCTGAAAGCTTGTGATTTCATTTCCCACCCAGAGGGGTTGACTAGAACATCTTGTAGTCGGCGATGGTGGGGAGGCGGCGAAGCCGAGGGGGCCTCAGCGGCGCGGGACGCTGTGCGTCCGGGCGCGGACACGGAATTGTGATAGTCACGATTGGAATACCGGGCCGAAGGCTGGCGTTATTCTTGCTTGAGTACCTGTTCCGCGGAGGGATGCGGGATGCCAGTAACCATTCGTAGCTTTCAGGAGGCGGATGTCACCTGTTACCACT
>JBBQBU010000642.1:0-3039 GCA_038318015.1 Chloroflexota bacterium
TGTTGTGCTCATCGTGGCGGGCGCCCCACCATTGGTCGGCCGAAGAGCGCCCCGGAGTGTTCCAGACCATCAGGTAGCCCTCGCGGGTGGTGATCGCAACCTCGTTGCGTCCGTTGCCGTCGAGGTCGCCGACCGCCGGTCCGAAGACCTCCCAGCCGGTCGTGAACTTGGGCCAGCCGCTGACCATCGTGCCGTCGGCGTTTAAGGCATGCAGCGCGGAGCTGTCGCCGCCGATCAAAAGGTCCGGCTTGCCGTCGCCGCTGACGTCGGCGATCGCCGGCTCGCCGAGGAAATCGAGACCCTGGATCCTGCTCGGGAACCCGGCCAGCGGCTTCCCGGTCGAGGTGCTGTAGGCACGGGCGTAGCTGTTGATCGGCAGCCCGCTGCCGGCGAGCAGAAGCGATCCGGCCACGCTGGCGGCCCCGCTGCCGGGCTCTGTGTAGGCGAGTCCGGAGCCGAAGTCGCCGAAGGCGCCTGAGGTGGTGAAGTTGACCGGCACGTCCTCGGGCAGGTTCCCGTGCAGCGTGTTCTCAATTGCGGGCAGGCCGCCGATCGTGCTGAGAAATGCGGTCAGCGCGTCGTTGGGTGACGCGGCGAAGCTGCTCAGCGATGAGCCATCGGGGTTGAACAGGGAGGTCGGGCTGAAGATCCCAGGCGCCATCGCGATCTCGGTCTTGCCGTCGCCGTTGACGTCAGCGGTGATCGGAGCGTTTGATCCCTCGGTTATGAACTCCTGCGCCGAGCCGTAATAGAAAGCGAAGTTGTCAGCCGAGATAAGGAAGTTGGGAACGCGGCTGCCGTCGGAGTTGTAGGCGACCGCGTGCGAGCTCCCGCCCGGCACGGCCTGCAGGCCGGCGCCCGGTGTGAACGAGTACTGGGTGCGCTGCACGAGCTCGGGCTGTGGATCGTTGTCAAGCTGTGCCAGGGCCGGCGGCACGTCCAGCTTCTGGTCGTTGATCTCGACCTGGCCCGACGGCGGCGTGGTCCCCGCCGGCAACGTCGCCTTGACCGGCCAGCCGGGCAGGATCTGCCCGTCGGGCTTCCAGACGTGGATGTAGCCGTCCCAGCCGGACTGCACCACGTCCAGCTTGCCGTCGCCGGTCATGTCGGCGAGCACCGGCGGCGCAGTCGCCCCCATGATCGGCAGCCGCGTGTACGGGTCCGCAGGGCGCGGGATCGGCGGCTTGGTGACGCCGGTGTCCAGCGCCTTCGGCCAGCCCGGACGGCGGTGCCCGTGCGAGTCCCAGACGTACACCCGCCCGGTGCTGCTGGTGGCGACGATCCACTGCCGCCCGTCATGGTCGAGGTCGCCGACGGCGAGGTTGGTGAAGATGGGCTCGTGCCCGGGGTTGACCCCCCAGTGCCCGCGCGTCACCTCGGTGCGGTTGGTGTAGACCGGGAAGCCCCACAGCTCGTGCCCGTTGCCGTCGAGCGCGTGCACGCGGCCGTCGGAATCGCCGAAGATCAGGTCCCGCTTGCCGTTGCCCTGCAGGTCGGCGAAGACCGGCTGGCTCTCGCCGCCCGGGCCGATCTTGAGCGGGAAGCCGGGGCGCATGCTGGGGTCGTGGTGGACGGCGATCGCGCGGCGATCCTCGCCCATCCGGCCGCTGGCGTCATAGACCCGCAGCCGGATCGTCACCGTGTACTGCTCACTGGTCGAGAGCTGCTTGTCCTGAGACAGCGAGTAGGCCTTCTGCCAGAAGGAGGGCGGGATCTTCGAGAGGTCGATCGTGCCGAGCCGGCCGTTGTACGGAAGGGCCCTGCCGCGCCAGGAGCGCAGGTTGCCGCTGCCCGCGCTGATGAAGTCGGAGTCGCTGGGCTCGGCGCCGGGAGCGAACTGGACGGTCCAGCGCCCGCTTGAGGAGCGGGGGGCGGCGACGTGGCCGGTGACGTCGACCCTGCGGTCCCGGGTCGGGTCGAAGAGCGCGTACCAGTCCGGCTTGTCGACCCAGGCTTCAGGCGGGATCTTGCCCTGCGAGACCGCCTGCGCCGCTTTGTAGACGTTGGGACGCCCGTAGCCGTACTGGAGGTCGAAGCCGGGCTTTGCCGGCCAGTTGACCGGGGCGTTGACCGGAGCGGCGACGTCGGAGGCGGTCTCGCGCAGGACCTGGATTGCCTCGTCGGGGGAGAGCGGCTGAGAGATCTGGTGCGCAGCGGCGGCCTGTTTGCCCTCCGCCAGCACCAGCGCCAGCACCCCGCCGATTGTCGGCGTCGACTCCGAGGTCGTGCCGCCTTCGGTGGCGGCGGTAAGGAAGTTGTGCGTGCCCCAGGACGTGTAGGCGGAGCGGGCCCGGTAGGTGGTCGTCTCCGCATTGGCCGTGCCGGCGACGTTCTGGCCGAACCTGCCCAGGAAGTCCATGCCGTGGGTGTTGGCGACCATCCCGTTGCCGGGCAGCACGTGCTGGTGGAACATCCCGCCTTGGTGGTCGGTCGAGTTGAAGTCGTTCGATGCCTCGACCATCGCCGTGCCGTGGCGCCAGACGTAGTCCACCGCTTGGCTCATGAACGTCGAGTAGCCGAGGTCGGCGGTGGTCGAGACGAGGACGTCGGCGTTCATGTCCGCGGCGTACATCCAGGCCTCGGCGAGGTCGTCGGTGCGGTCAAGCGCCTCAGCGCCAGCCTTGATCGGGAGAATCCGGCACTGAGGGCAGATCCCGGCGCCGCCGATACCGTTGTTGGTCTCCGCCGCGGCCTGCTTCATCTGACTGTTGGCGTGGTCGTAGGTGCTGTCGACGGTCGCGGGGTCGTTCTGGTTGTCGTAGAAGTCCCAGCCGGAGATGTCGTCGACGTAGCCGTTGTGGTCGTCGTCGCGGCCATTGGAGAACCGGGCGATGATGTCCTCGGGATCGACGACGCCGTTGTTGTTGGCGTCGGGGGTGTCGGAGTAGCCGGCCGCGCAGAGCTGGCCCGGGCATGCCTGCTGGCCCTGGCCCGGTGTTGTCGGCGCCGGCAGCTAGCCGCGGTTGAGGTAGACGCGGTTCGCGAGCTCCGGGGCGTCGCCCGCGTGCCAGTTGATCCCGCCCTCGATGTAGGCGATCG
>JBBQBU010000643.1:0-3029 GCA_038318015.1 Chloroflexota bacterium
CGCCCGCGTCGCCATCAGCGTCTGCGACGTGACCCGTGCCACCCCCACCCGCCGTATCCTGCCAGTCATCCTCTCCGAGATCGACCACGTTGACCCCAAGAACATCACCATCTTCATCGCCACCGGCACCCATCGCGGCAACACCCCCGAAGAGCTTGGGCGGATGCTTGGCCGCGAGATCGTCCAGAATTACCGGGTGGTCAACCACGACGCCTTCGAGTTGTCGCAGCACCAGTACCTGGGCCAGACCTCGTCTGGCGGCCCGATCTGGGTTGACGCCGACTTCATGGCGCACGACTTCAAAATCCTGACGGGCTTCATCGAGCCGCACCTGTTCGCCGGGTTCTCGGGCGGCCCGAAGATGATCGCGCCGGGCCTCGCCGCCATCGAGACGGTGCTGCACCTGCACGGCGCCCCGATGATCGCCCACCCCAGTGCCATCTGGGGCATCACGCACGGCAACCCGATGCACGACGACATTCGCGAAATTTCGTCAATCGTGAAGCCGGACTTCTCGCTGGACGTGACGCTGAACAAGGACCACGAGATCACCAATGTGTTCGCCGGCGACCTGTTCACGGCCCACAAGCTGGGGTGCGCGTTCGTGAAGGACACGGCGATGCGGGCGGTGCCGCAGCCGTATGAAGTCGTGGTGACCACGAATAGCGGCTTTCCGCTGGACATGAACCTGTATCAGGCGGTGAAGGGCATGTCCGCCGCCAATCAAATTGTCGCGGACGGCGGCGCGATCATCGCGGCGGCCGAGTGTTCGGACGGGCTGCCGGAGTTCGGCAACTACAAGGACATCCTGAAGCTGCGGAACTCGCCGCAGGAACTGCTGGACCTGATCCAGTCGGACGGCTTCCACATGCACGACCAGTGGCAGGTACAGGTGCAGGCGCAGATTCAGCGGCGGGCGAGCATCCACCTGCACACCGGCGGCCTGACCGACGCGCAGATCGAGCAGGCGCACATGGCGCGCTGCGCGGACGTGGCCGAGACGGCGGAGCGGCTGGCCCACGCGGCCGGTCCGGACGCCCGGATCGCGGTGCTGCCGCAGGGGCCCCAGACGATCCCGTACGTCGCCCGCTGACAGGGGGTCGGCCGCCCGGCTTGCGGCCAACGTCCCCAGCAGGCGGCACTGTTCGGCAGCGAACACGCGCCCGTGCACCCGCTCCTCCCCCGCCGCTCGTATTCCGAGTACCATAGCGCGTCATGGGCAGCCGACCACCCCCGGCGACTGCCCCTCCTGATGGCGTGGCAACGGTTCGACCGCGAGCGGGCACGCGGCAGCGGTGGGAGGTGTGTCGATGACACGTCGACTTCGACTCTGGTCTGGTCTCGTCCTGTTCGTGTTCGTCGGCACGCATCTGCTGAACCATGCGCTCGGCATCATCTCGCTGGAGGCCGCCGAGTTTGGCCGCCAGATATTCATCGCGATCTGGAAGAACCCGCTCGGCACCGTCGTGCTGTACGGCGGGTTCCTGACGCACGTCATCCTGGTGCTCACGGCCTTGTACAACGCCCGACACCTGCGCCTGCCGCGCTGGGAGGTCGTGCGGCTCGGGCTGGGCCTCGCGATGCCCTTCATGCTGATCCCGCACATCTTCGGCACGCGTGTCCTGGCGGACACCTACGAAGTGCGGGCAACCTACGACTACGTGGTCGTCGGGATGTGGGTGCAGCATCCCGTCAGCGCGGCGGTGCAGGCGCTCTTGCTGGTGATCGCCTGGACGCACGGCTGCATGGGCGTCCGCTGGTGGCTGCAGTTCAAGCCGTGGTACCCGCGCTACCGCACCTTTCTGCGGGTCGGCGCGATCATCTTGCCGACGCTGGCCCTGGCCGGGTTCGCCGGCATCGGGCGCGAGACGTTCCTGCTGTCTTCCACGCCGGGCTGGATGGAGCGTACGTTCCAGGGCATCACGCCTGAGCAGGAAGAGCGCGTCCTCGGGTGGGCCGGCATCGCGAATGTCATCTTCGGTGTGTCCGTCGTGGTGGCGTTCGGCGGGCGGTACGTGCGATCCTGGCTCCAACGGCGGCGCGGCGTCGTGCGGCTGACGTACCCCGGCGGTCGGCGCGTCAATGCTACCCCCGGCATGTCGGTGCTGGAGGCCAGCCGCTCGGCGGGCATCCCGCATGCGTCGCTGTGCGGCGGGCGCGGGCGCTGTTCGACCTGTCGCTCACGGATCGGGCCGGCCTCGGCGCGGGTGCCGGAGCCGTCGCCTGAAGAGGAGCGCGTGCTGCGGCGGGTGGGTGCCGCGCCGAATGTGCGCCTTGCCTGCCAGTTGCGCCCCACCAACGACCTGACCATCATCCCGCTGCTGCCGCCCTCGATCCAGTCGGCAGAGGGCGTCTTGCGGCCCAGTTCGGCGCAGGCCAGCGAGCAAGAGATCGCCATTCTGTTCGCGGACATTCGCGGCTACACCAAATTCTCGGAGCACCGGCTGCCGTACGACGTGGTGTTCGTCATGAACGAGTACTTCCGGGCAATGGGCGAGGCTGTCGAGGGCAGCGGCGGATACCTGGACAAGTTCATCGGCGACGGTGTGATGGCGCTGTTCGGCGTCGGGACGGACGTGACGCGCGGCTGCCGGCAGGCGCTCGACGGCGCGGTGGCGATGGCCCAGGCGCTGGACGAGTTGAACCGGGCGCTGGCCCAAGACCTTGCCGAGCCGCTCCGCATCGGCATCCACGTCGGCCCGGTGATCGTGGGCGAGATGGGGTACGGGCACGCGCGCACCCTGACGGCGATTGGCGACGCCGTGAACACCGCCAGCCGCCTGGAGTCGAGCAGCAAGGACTACAAGGCGCAGTTGATGGTCAGCGAGGACGTGGCGATCCACGCGGGTGTGAACCTGGCGAACTTCGCGCGCCACGAGATCGAGGTGCGGGGTCGCACGACCGCCCTACCGATCCGTGTCATCCCGAGCGCCCTGGACCTGATCCCCGCCCTCACGCACGACACGGCGCTCGGAAGCAGTGCTGCCACGCCATCAAGCACCGGCGCCATCCCGCGCCCGCCGCTGGGC
>JBBQBU010000644.1:0-3029 GCA_038318015.1 Chloroflexota bacterium
GTCATCTCCTGATCGACGAATGCTCCGCAGATCCTGGCGGATTATAGCCAGCACGGTCCGGACGCTCGGAGAATTGTCGTCCTCTGGTCGGCAGCAACCGTTGCGCAGTACGCTCACCGCACCATGCCTGTGCTGCATTCGATGGTGAACCACGCGGCTGACGCCTTTCGGCGCAATGACGCACAGAACCACGAACATCTGCGCGTGCTGCGTGACCGTCTGCGACTGGTGCAGGCCGGTGGCGACCCGACCGCAATAGCCCGCCACCGTGGTCGCGGCAAGTTGCTGGCCCGTGAACGCATCGCCCGCCTCTGTGACCCCGCGACGCCGTTCCTGGAACTGGGGGCACTGGCCGCCTGGGACCAGTACGACGGCGACGCGCCGTCCGCTGGCCTCGTGACTGGCATCGGCACAGTCTGTGGCCGGGCAGTCATGGTCGTTGCAAACGACGCAACCGTCAAGGGCGGCACGTACTACCCGCTGACTGTCAAGAAGCACCTGCGCGCCCAGGCCGTCGCCGAGCAGAACCGGTTGCCCTGCATCTACCTTGTGGACTCCGGCGGCGCGTTCCTGCCGCTTCAGGCCGAGGTCTTCCCGGACCGTGACCATTTCGGGCGCATCTTCTACAATCAGGCTCAGATGTCCGCGCAGGGTATTCCACAGATTGCCGTGGTGATGGGGTCGTGTACGGCCGGAGGCGCGTACGTGCCCGCCATGAGCGACGAGTGCATCATCGTCAACGGCACGGGGACCATTTTCCTGGGCGGGCCGCCCCTGGTGAAAGCGGCGACTGGTGAGGACGTGTCGGCCGAGGACCTGGGCGGAGCCGACGTACACACTCGTTTGTCCGGCGTTGCGGACCATTTCGCGGACGACGACGAGCACGCGCTCGGCATCGCGCGGCGGCTCGTCAGCAATCTGCCGCGCCCGACCGGCCCGGATAGTTTGCCGTGGGACATGCTTCCTGCGTACCCGCCCGCCGCCGACCCGGAAGACCTGTACGGCTTGATCCCGAGCGACACCCGGCAGCAGCTTGACGCCCGCGAGGTCATTGCGCGGATCGTGGACGGCAGCGATTTCGACGAGCACAAGACGCGCTACGGCCCGACGCTGGTCTGCGGCTTCGCACACATCATGGGCTACCCGGTCGGCATCATCGCTAATGACGGCATCCTCTTCTCCGAGAGTGCGCTTAAGGCCGCCCATTTCATCGAACTGTGCTGCTTGCGCCGCATCCCGCTGGTGTTCCTCCAGAACGTCACCGGCTTCATGGTCGGCCGCGAGTACGAGCACCGGGGCATTGCGCGGGACGGTGCCAAGATGGTGATGGCTGTGGCAAACGCGGCCGTGCCGAAGTTCACGGTGGTCATCGGCGGATCCTTCGGGGCCGGCAACTACGCCATGTGCGGACGTGCCTACGAGCCGCGCCAACTGTGGCTCTGGCCCAACAGCCGGACCTCAGTGATGGGCGGCGAGCAAGCGGCCAATGTGCTGTTGACGGTGCGCGAAGAGCAGCTACAACAGCGTGGCGAGACGCTGACGACTGAGCAGCGAGCGGCATTCAAAGCCCCGACGCTGGAGCGGTACGAGGCCGAGGGCAGCCCCTACTACAGCACCGCCCGTCTCTGGGACGACGGCATCATCGACCCGGCTGACACGCGGACGGTGCTTGGCCTGGGACTGGCGGCGGCCGCAAATGCTCCGATCTCGGCAACCACGTTCGGGGTGTTCCGCATGTGACGGACTTGCTGACGACGCCCGCCGTTGATGCGCGTCTCGTCATCGAACGCGGGCCACCGTTTGCGGCGCTCGTACAGTCGGCCTATACCTGCCGGCGCTGCCCGCGCATGGACGGCCGAACCCGCGCCATCGGGCCGGGCAACGGGCCGTTGGACGCCCGCGTGCTGTTCGTGGCCGAGGCACCAGGCCGGCTGGGCGCGGAACGGACGGGCGTGCCGCTGTCCGGCGACCAGACCGGCCGCAACTTCGACGCCTTCATGACTGCGGCCAGTCTGGACCGCGCGCGCGTGTTCGTGACGAACGCGGTGCTGTGCAATCCGCAGACACCCGACGGCCGCAACGACCGCCCCCGCTCCGTCGAGCTTCGGAACTGCGCCGACCACTTGCGGCACCTGATCGAACTGCTCGATCCGGCCTGGGTCGTGAGCCTGGGCGGCGTGGCGCTCGATGCGCTCGGTCGGATTGAGTCCCACGAACGCCTGCTTTCCCGCGATGTCGCACGTGCCGCGCCCTGGTTCGGCCGCCGACTGGTTCCGCTCTACCACCCCGGCGGCCGGGCCGTTGCGCGTCGTGGGTTCGGCCAGCAGTGCGCGGATTATGTCGCCCTGGCCGCCCTCCTTGGCGTCAGTGCTGACGCAGACCGCATCCAGTAGCACCGCCGGGCTGGTATCGTCTCTTCGGGTGAGGGCGCGCGCAACGACACAGCCGCGCCGCGTAGAGGGGGGACACGTGAGCGCCTGGGGTACTGGCCTGCTTGAGAACGACGTGGCCGCCGACGCGCGGCTGTCCTTTGACGAGGTGATCGAGAGCGGTGGCTCCGTCGAAGAGGCCGTCGCCACCGTCATGAAGGAGTGGGAAGACGACCTGGACGAAGAGGACGACCGGACCGACTTGATCCTGGCGCTGGCGTGGCTCGCGAGCGAGAAGCAGGCCGTTCCCGACTGGCTTGACGAAGAAGCCCGCGAACGCATCGACGGCAAAGTCAGCCTGCAGACCTGGGAGGATACGCCCGAACTCGCCGAGCGGCGCGCCGTCGAGGATCTGCTGCTGGCAATCCTTGACGGCAAGGCGGCGCACCCCGGCCGGATCGGCAAACTGCTGCCGGGGTCGCCCTCATAGGGCGACAGCGACCGGCAGCGTCCGCGGGCCACCTACCAGATGAAGGCGAACAACAAATCGTTGACGTTGGTGTTTGTTGGACCGGTAATCAGCAGATCGCCCAGCGCCTCGAAGAAATGGTACGCATCGTTGTTGGTCAAGTAGGCGTTCGGATCGAGGCCCGCTGCCTG
>JBBQBU010000645.1:0-2982 GCA_038318015.1 Chloroflexota bacterium
GCCGGCTTGCAGGCCGACACGCTTCGGGCCAGGCGGGTTGTAGACCTCGGCGGGCGGCAGCGGCTGGCGGTAGCGTCCCCAGAAGCTGCCGCCACTTGGGTCGCCGGGGACGGGCGGTGGCGGCTCGCTTGGGCGGCTGCACGCCTCCTGCGCGGTTGGTGCCGCGAAGGCGACAGCAGGGGTGGTGACGACTGGGGCGGTCAGGACGGACACGGCCAACAAGGCCGTCAGCAGCGACGTGCGGCGCGAGCGGCTGGCGAGCATCATTGGCCTCATGGTTGGAATGGACGCCTGCGCGGCGAGAAACGGACTGCGCCTATTGTGCCCACCGTGGGCGGTCGCCGTCATGAAGTACGGCGCAAAGCCTGATCGCCCGCCGTGGATGCGCAGGTTCACGGCGGACAGGACAGCTTCAGGCGGTTTCGCGGCGCAGCGCAGGATGCCGCACCGTCGCCAGCAGCACGCACAACGCTGCCTGCGCCAGCGCCCCCGGCGCGAATGGCGGCGACGGCCCGACCGTCTTTGACAACGCGAGCCACCAGCGATTCGGCTCTGACAGTCCGCCCCAGGCGTCGGCGTAGACGTAGTCTAGTTCGCCCGCGTCATAGTTCGATTCGACGTGTTCCCAGACGCCCAACACTGACGCCACGATGACGAGCGCCACCAGTGCTCGTGCCACCTGCAGACGCGTCCTGGTTGGCCTGCCAACCAGCAGCGCGGCGACGCCCGTCAGCACGAGCGCCGCCCAAGCGATGACCTGCACGGGCTGGGTCCAGTGCCGGTCAGCCGCTAGATCAACGGCAATGCCGACCGTCACCAGCCCGGCCAGCCAGAGAAGTCCGCGCCGCAGCAGCGGACCAGACCCTTCGTCACCGCGCATCATCGGCGTCA
Organism: Chloroflexota bacterium; assembly: GCA_038318015.1. Classification (GTDB taxonomy): domain Bacteria; phylum Chloroflexota; class UBA6077; order UBA6077; family JACCZL01; genus JADZEM01. The sequence continues at coordinate 892 of JBBQBU010000645.1, forward strand.
GAGTGCGAGCGTGGCGACGATCTGATCAACGACGCCGAGGCCAGGGTTGTACTTCGCCAGCTCGCGTCGCAACTTCGCAAAGGTCGGATCGTCGGTCGGGTACGGCCGGTACTCCTCGACTTCGCGTGCCCAGCGCGCGGCAGCGGAGATGCCGGCCGCCTCAAACGCCCGCTGCAACTCGGCGACGGATGCCGTGTTCGCGTTCACCTTCGCGGCGGCCGCCGGCGACCCGGCCGCCGGCGGTGCGGCTGACGTGCTCGCAGGGGACGCCGACACGCTGGCCGGCGACGCGGCGGTCTGGGGTGAGCCTGACGCGCTCACGGGCGCGCTTGTAACCTGGGGCGAACCTGCCGCCGGCGCTGTCGTTGCCTTCGCTGCTGCCTGGGTCGTCGGTGCGGCTGTCGCAGTGCCGCCGGTGGTGCTGGGGCTGGCTGCACCACCGCTGCACGCGCTGAGCAGCAGCGCCCCCACCAGCCCAACCCCGGATGTCAGCAGTGCCCGCCGCGACCAGCGCCGGGTGCCGTGGGTGATCTGCATGGCCATTTCCTCGTTTCAGGTGCGAGATTGCATCGAGCTCGCGAATGCACTGGGCCGCGCGGACGGCTTTGCGGATCCGTGGTGGCCAGTCGGCTCGGGCAGATGTCGCGTGTACCATCACATGATGTAGCAGCAAGCTGAGGGCCACTGCCCGCATTACTGACGATATGCCGAATGTTGCGTGGCCCGGGCGGCGCTCAACGGCGGTCAGAAGCCGTGCACCAGCGTCGCTGCGCCGCGCGCCGGTTCCTCAACAGCCAACGCAGCCAGAGCCACGGACTGACTCCTATGGGTTTCCAGTGGTCATGTGAGGAGTACGATGCATCCGGTCGCGTCCCTCCGGCACCAGTTGTCCACGTCACTCTGGCGGGCGTGGCTGTCGCTGCGTCTGGCTGAAGCCGTCACGACGGCATGGCTCGTCGTTGTGATGATGTCCCTGGCCGGGTTCAGCGCCTGGCTCACCTGGACGCCCCGTCAGCCGGTCGAGACGGTGCCCCGCTCCACGGAATTGCGCGCTGCCTGGAACGATGCGCGGATCGCTGCTGCCTCAGACGCGTCCCTGAACGAGGTCCACACGCCCATGCAGTTCATCGGTGACAGTGTCCGCTTCCTGCCGGGATACGCCATGATCAACCAGCGGCTCGCGCTGCGCTGCGATTCGGCCAGAGGGAGCGTCCGCTGATACTGACCGCGAAGCTTAGCCGACACTTGATTGACGAAGGACATGAACATGGACACGTCTCGACCAATCGCCCAGTTCTACGACCTTGAGGGCTGGGAAGAGCCGTTCTTGCAGGAGCAATTGCCAGGGTTTGCGGTGCGCGGTACCACAGAACACCTCGGTGCGGAGACGGCGGCCCGCGGTGCTGATGCCGAAGTCGTCAGCGTCTTCATCCACTCGCGCCTGAATGCCGAGACGCTGGCGCGGCTGCCGGCGCTGCGGATGGTGGCGGCGCGGTCCACTGGCTTCGACCACATCGACCTTGTGACGACTGGCACGCGCGGTATCGCTGTGGCGAATGTGCCGACCTATGGCGAGAACACCGTGGCGGAACACGCCTTCGCCCTGATACTGGCACTGGCGCGGAACCTGCACCGGGCCCACATTCGGACCTCTGCGGGGAACTTCTCGCTGGAGGGGCTGCGCGGCTTTGACTTGCTTGGGAAGCGGCTCGGCATCGTTGGGGCGGGCAGCATCGGTCTGCATCTGGCGCGGATGGCGAAGGGCTTTGGCATGGAGGTCGTCGTCTCGGACATCCGGCACAATCGGCTGCTGGCGGACGTGCTCGGGTTCCGCTACGTCGATCTTAACGAACTCCTTGCCACCTCCGACGTGATCAGCCTGCATTTGCCGTACAGCCCGGCCGTCCACCACCTCATCGACCGGGAGCGGCTGGCGACGGTGAAGCGCGGGGCGTTGCTTATCAACACGGCGCGCGGCGGCCTCGTCGATACCGAGGCGCTGCTGTGGGCGCTGGATCAGGGCATTATCGGCGGCGCCGGTCTCGACGTGTTTGAGGGTGAGGATGTCATCGACAACGAGGAGGCGCTCCT
>JBBQBU010000646.1:0-2980 GCA_038318015.1 Chloroflexota bacterium
TACGAACAGGTCGGGTACGAGAGCGGTCAGATGGCGGCAATGTTCCTGTCCGGCAAGCCCATGACCGAGATCAAGGTAGAGAAGGCATCGCTGGGGTCGTTGGCGATCAACACGAAGGCGGCGAGTGAACAGGGCGTGACGTTTCCGGCCGACGTGATGAAGGACGTGAAGCAGACGTACAACGAGATCGCCGCGCCGAAGCCGTAACGTTCGGCCGTCGCGTTCCGTTCGCGAGAACAGCAAGGAGCATCCGTGGCGCTTACCGCAGCAAGTTTCATCCCGATGATCGAAGGCCAGGAGGGCAGCACCTACGCCGACCTCCTGCGCGTTGCCCAGACTGCCGAACGGCTCGGTTACGGCGGGTTCTTCCGCTCCGACCACTGGTTGCCGATCAGTGGCGCGCGCACGCTCGGCGTGACGGACGCCTGGGCCACGCTGGCCGGTCTGGCCCGCGAAACGTCGCGCATCCGCCTCGGGACGCTGGTCAGCCCGATGACGTTCCGGCACCCGTCTGAGCTTGCCAAGCAGGCCGCGACCATCGACGAGATGAGCGGCGGCCGGGTTGAAGTCGGCTTTGGCGCTGGCTGGTACGAAGGCGAGCACGCGGCATACGGCATCCCGTTCCCGCCGATGAAGGAGCGGTTCGACCGGCTCGAAGAGGCGCTAGAGGTGTGTACGGCGCTCTGGTCGGCCTCTGACACCAACACGTTCGCGGGCCAGCACTACCAGCTATCCAACGCGCCGGGCTACCCGAAGCCCGTCCAGAAGCAGATGCCGGTCATCATCGGCGGCAAGGGCGCGCGCCGCACACCGGCCCTGACCGCCCGCTTCGCCACCGAGTTCAACACTGGCGGCAACCTGGCAGATTGGACCGAGCGTTCCCAGCGCGCCCGCGCCGCCTGCGAGGCTATCGGGCGCGACCCGGAGACACTTGCGCTCTCGTGGCACGCCTTCACCATCGTTGGGGCGACCGAGGCCGAGGCCTGGGACGTGGCAAAGGCTCGCTTCGAGCACACCGGCCAGACCGGCGACGTGCGTGCCTGGGTGGCCGCGCGCGGGCCGCAGGGGATGCTTTTCGGCAGCGCAGAGCAAGCCGCAGAGCAGATCCACGCCTATGCGAAGGCTGGTTGCTCCCGCTTCCACTTGCAGATCGTGCCGGCACCCAGCGACGCGTATCTCGAGATGTTCGCGGCGTCGATCATCCCGCTCGTCACCGGCTGACCTCGCGTTCGTCGCAGAGCGGCGCTCGGCCACTCGGGTAGAATCTCCCCGCCGGTCACGAGCGTCTTGCTCGGCCGACGGGGAGCCGCAATGTCCCTCCGTTTCCTCCGCGTTGGCTTACTGGTCGGGCTGCTGGCACTGCTGCTGACCGTGGCTGGCTGCGGGGCGTCCGGCCGCTTGCTGGAGCAGGCAGGCCTGTCGCGAACCACGCTGACGCCCTCCACGACGGACCAGCTGGACCTGTCCTACACGCTCAGTCGGGCGGCCCGCGTGAGCGTGACGCTGGCCCTGCCGGACGGCGGGACCGTGCCGCTGCTGGCCGACGAGCCGCGCCCGGCCTCCGGGGGGTACGTCCACGCCATCGACGGGACCGTGCCGACCACGGAAGCGCCCGGCGAGCGCCGCGTGCTGCCGGACGGCGCGTACCGCGTGAGACTCGAGGCGCGCGACGGGGCCGGGCGAAGCGAGTCGGCGGCGTTCGACCTCCAGATCAGCGGCGCGGACCTCGCCCCGCCGGCCATCGACGGGCTGGCAGTCTATCCAGCGGTGCTGACGCCGAACTTTGACGGCATCGACGACGTGGCCTCGATCACCTACCGGCTGACCAAACGGGCGCGCGTCTTCGCCTACGCCACCGACGCCGCCGGCCAGCGCGTCTTCGTGGGCACCCAGGAGCTTCTGGAGCCGGGCGAGTACCGCGAAGTGTGGGATGGCACTAACAGGGAGCGTCCGCTGCCGGACGGCGCATACCAGTTCACGGTGCGGGCGACCGACCTGGCCGGCAACACGGTGCTGGCGAGCGCGCCGCTTGCCATCGCGTCGAGCGGGCGACCAGACGCGCGCATCTTGCGGATCGCCTTCGCGCCGCGCCGCCTGATGGTCGGTGACGTGCTCCAGGTCGAGTTCGTGGTGCGGAACGTCGGGACAGTGCCCCTGCGCTCAGGCGGGCCGGAGTCCGGCTACACGTACAGCAGCTTTGACACGTTTAGCGCCATTGAGAGCCGCCAGCACATTGACCGGCTCGGCGTCTGGCGGGTCGGCGTCGATTGGGCCGGCTCGCCATCGGCCAGCGGCTCGAAGTACCCGTACCGCTGGGGTCTCGGTCGCGATCTGGAACCCGGTGCGGAATCCACCATCATCGGCCGGATCTCGATGGACCACGGCCCGAACCTGGACCGCCTGGTCGGGCCACCCTCGAACCGCTTCTACCTATACGGCGGTCTGATCCATGAGGGCATCGCGTTTCAGGACGACCGTATCGGCGGCACCTGGATCGAGGTTGGGTACTGACATGGGCGGGCCAGACGCCCGGCCAACCGTGAGCGCGGTCGTCATTGCGCGGGACGAGGCCGAACTGATCGAAGGGTGCCTGGGCAGCCTGGCCTGGGCCGACGAGCAACTCGTCGTCCTGGATGCGGCGACCACCGATGCGACCGGTGCCCTGGCTGCGGCGGCCGGCGCGCGCGTCGTCGAGCGAGCATGGCAGGGGTTCCCGCACCAGCGCAACGCCGCGCTTGCGCTGGCCCGTTCAGACTGGGTGCTGTTCGTGGACGGCGACGAGCGGGTGCCACCATCGCTGGCCTGGGAGATCCGGGCACGCCTGAACTCAATTGGCGATACTGCCGGCTTCTGGATTCCGCGCCGCAACGTGATCGCTGGTGAGTGGGTGCGCCACGCCGGCTGGTGGCCCGACCGACAGCTACGACTGCTGCACCGCACCAGCGCACGCTACGACGAAGGTGCCGTGGTGCATGAAGTC
>JBBQBU010000647.1:0-2971 GCA_038318015.1 Chloroflexota bacterium
GATCGTCCTCCTCGCTGAGCGCGACCTCATCGCCAACATCGTACACCGGACGCTTGCTGCAACGTCGTAGCACCCAGAATGACGCGCCGCGTGGCCGTTCACGTCATCTCGGCGCGGGCATGGTGGTCCCGCGTGTCATGGCATCGCCCCGGCCATGCCCAACGTCGTCAATGCACTTGGTTGCGTCGCTTGAATTCCTCGTTTGGCGCGGACAATACTGCCTGTGAAGCACCACAAATGCGTTGCCTCGGAGGGAAGAGCATGCCACCTCGCACATTTGACTGGCGCGACGATCCAACTGGTACCGTTGTCGCGACGCCTGAGCTGCGCGCGAAGTTCCTGCGGCGCGCCCCTGGAGATCCCCTGGGCGGCTTCCATTCGCATGAGGAAGCTGACGGCATTGAAACCTGGGTCGTGCTGGAAGGTTCGGTGCGCTTCGAGTTTGAGGCTGGCGAGATCATCGCGACGGCAGGCCAGTCGGTCGTAGCCTACCCGCACGAGAGGCATCGCGTTTCCTGCGCCGGCAGCGAGCCGTGTGTCTACTTCCTGACCGTCACACCGCACCGCGAGCCGACCCATACGTACTTTGACGCTGATGGCGCGCGCCTGCCTACCAGAAACAGTAACATGGTGCTGACCTGGTGCGGAGAACCAGCGTTGGGGCCACCAGCGCGCCAGCATTGAGTGGCGACAACAAGCCGTCGATGCGACCGATCCTCATCCTGACTCAGCCCCGGTTGCTGCGCGCTACCGGCTAGCTTGCACGCGCGCCCCGCATCAGAGGATGACCGCATGATCCCCTTGGTCGGCTATATTGCCGTCATCGTCCTGGCGAACTGGGCGATTCAGGCGTTTGGCGTGGTGCCCGTTGGCTTCGGGCTGGCGGCACCAGCCGGCGTCTACTTCGCTGGCCTGGCGTTCACCCTCCGCGATCTCACGCAGGAACAGCTTGGCCGGCGCTGGACTATCGGAGCCATCCTGGCAGGGGCAGCCATCTCGGCGTTCATCGCACCGATGTTTGCCGTCGCCAGTGGCCTCGCCTTCCTGGTTTCGGAGCTGGCCGACTTCGCCGTCTACACGCCGCTGCGTGAGCGCAACTGGTTGGCCGCAGTCGGCCTGTCAAACACGGTTGGCCTTACCATCGATAGCACCCTGTTCCTGACGCTCGCGTTCGGCAGCCTGGAATTCCTGCCCGGTCAGATTGTCGGCAAGCTCTGGATGACCCTGCTTGCGGTCGGTGTACTCTGGGTGTTCCGGCGAAGGTTCGTCGTCCCGCAGCGGCAGCAAGCCCGCTGACTGATGCCAGACACTGGATGACGCACGGCGTCCCCCTGGGCTCGACTTCCGCCAAATTCGGAGGCGGAGCAGCAGTACGGTGACGGATCGTAGCTCCCTTGTAGACCCTGGAAGTGTCACGAGCCAGGGAGGGAGCCATGCCCGAGATCGTGTTACCGAGCAGCATGGCGAGGCTGCTCGCGGCGTTCGAGTCGTGCTGTCACGCGCCGACGTACCGGAGCTTCCAGGTGGTGCTGGCCCGCCGACCATACACAGCTAGAATGCGAACGTGCCCGGCGCGCTGTGGCACTGAGGGCGATGGACATGACCGCGTCTGTCTCGTCGGGCGGTAGGCTGGCCCGTTTCCTGTTCGCCATGTTCCAAGGCGGCGGGAACATCCCGCTCATCCTGCCGATTGCCGCTCAACCGGTTGCGCGCGGCCACCAGGTCCGGGTGCTCGCCGGCTCGAGCATCAGAGGAATCCGGCTGCCCGTGAGCGAGCAGTTCCGCGAGCGTATCGCGGCCAGCGGCGCGGCCTTCGTCCCCTTCCGGGAGCCCGACCCCCACCCATTCGACATGGTGTCGCCGCCGCGCGGACTGGCGTTCGGCTGGAAGCCCAAACGGCTGGTCGCCCCGACCTCGAACGTCCCGACGCTAATTCGGGCACCGGCCTGGGCCGACAACGTGGAGTTCGATCTGGCGAGCACGCCCACCGACGTGCTGGTTGCCGACCACTTCCTGCTCGGCGCGCTCGCGGCCGGTGAGGCGGCCGGTGAGGCGGCCGGAGTGCCCACTGCGGCGATCGTCCATGGCTTCTACAAGCACCGACCGGCGCTCGGCGTGCCGCCCTACGCCACCGGCTTCCCGCCGGCCCGTGACCCGGCGAGCCGTCTGCGGGAGGCGCTCTACAACGCCGCCATTCGGCGCGTGTACCGGCGCGACGGGTTGCCCCCGCTCAACCGCGCCCGCCGACGGCTCGGGCTGGCCCCGCTGCGCTCACCGTTCGGCCAGTATGACCGAGCGGCTCGCGTGCTGATCCTGGCCAGCTCGGCGCTCGACTTCCCGGTGCGCCGCCCGGAGCCCAACGTGCGCTACGTCGGCACGCCGTTCGACGACGTGGGTGCCGACGCGTGGGACTCACCCTGGCCCGACGACGACGCACGACCGCTGGTTCTCGTGAGTCTCAGCACCCTTCCCCAAGGACAAGCCCCGATCCTGCAACGGATCCTGACGGCGGTCGCCCCGTTGCCGGTGAGGGCACTCGTGACGCTGGGGCCATCCCTCAACGCATCCGAGTTCACCGCGCCGCCGAACGTGACCTTCAGGACGTTCGTGCCGCATGCGTCGGTGCTCCCCCACGTGACGGCGATGGTGACCCAATGCGGGATGGGGGCGTTGATGAAGGCGCTGGCCCACGGGATACCGCTGGTCTGCGTGCCGCTGGTCGGCGACCAGCCGGACAACGCCGCTCGGATGATCGCTCGCGGCGCGGGAGTCCGTCTACGATCCGATGCTGCGCCAGCGCAGATCCGGGTGGCGATCCGGCAGGTGCTGAACGAGCAGTCGTTCCGAGACGGGGCTCGTCGCCTGGGAACCGCGATCACCGCCCAGGACGGCGCGTGTACGGCTGCCGACGAGATCAAGTCCCTCGTCAAGGATAGGTGATGCCCCGCCACGGGCACCGCCTCGGGCAGCG
>JBBQBU010000648.1:0-2962 GCA_038318015.1 Chloroflexota bacterium
CGTGCCGACGAAGCGGCAGCCGGGCTGACCGCCGCGCTGGAATCCCGCGACCCGCGCGCACTGAACGGCGTTCGCACGACGCTGATCCGCATGCTGGCGGAGATCAACAACATGAACTTGACGCTGCTGGGCCTCCAGTAGGCAGCAGTGTGTGCTGCCCGCTATCAAGGGCAACGGCACAATAGACTACAATGCCCGGCGACAGAACCGCACAGACCGGACGTGGGGCCGGTGCCGAGGGTAGACATGCGCGCGCTCATTAGCGTGTTCGACAAGACAGGCGTGGTCGACTTTGCTCGCGGGCTTGCCGATCTTGGCATTGAGTTGTTTTCGACCGGTGGCACGGAAGCGCTGCTGCGCGAGAGCGGCGTCCCTGTGCGGGGTGTGCAGGAACTGACGGGTTTCCCCGAGATTCTCGGCGGGCGCGTCAAGACGCTGCATCCGCTGATCTATGCGGGCATCCTCTCGCTGCGCGGCGACACCGCGCACGACGAGGAGATGGCACGCGTCGGCGCTGAGCCGATTGATATCGTCGTTTCGAATCTCTACCCGTTCCGCGAGACGGCCAGCGGCTCCGGCCAGGATCTGGCCGGCGTGCTGGAGAGCATCGACATCGGCGGGGTGACGCTGCTGCGCGCGGCGGCCAAGAACTTCGCCTATGTGGTGCCGATCTGCGACCCGATGGACTATGGCACCGTGCTGGACGAGCTGCGCGACACCCGCGAAGGCTCCGTCAGCCAAGGCATCAGGCGGCGGCTGGCTGCCAAAGCGTTCCAGCACACCGCCGTCTACGACACGCACATCTCTGGCTACCTGCGGACCGGCGATGAGCTGTTCCCGGACCAGATTACGATGGCGATGAAGAAGATTGGCGAACTGCGGTACGGCGAGAACCCGCACCAGCTTGCCGCCTTCTACGCCGACAGCACCATCCGCAACTTGCCGCGCGGCGTGGTGAGCGGGCGGCAACTGCACGGCAAGCAACTCTCGTTCACGAACACCTACGACCTGGATGCTGCATGGCGCATCGTCGCCGACTTCTCTGCGCCGACCGTGGCGATGGTGAAGCACGGGAACCCGGTCGGCCTGGCTTGCGGCGACGACCTGGCCGAGACCTACCGGCGTGCGCTGGCCGGCGACCCGCAGACGGCGTTCGGCGGCGCGGTCAGCTTCAACCGCACGGTGGACGAGGCGACTGCCCGCGAGATCAGCGAAGTCTTCTTCGAGGACTTGATTGCCCCAGACTACACCCCCGAGGCACTGGCGATCCTCCAGAAGAAGCGCGACTTGCGGATCATGGCGACCGGCTACCAGCCCGAGCGCCCCGGCGAACTTGAGGCCGGCGACCTGGACTTCAAGCGGGTGGTAGGCGGCTGGCTGGTGCAGACGCGCGACGCCCTGCCCGAGAACATGCTGACGCGCGACGTGGTCACGACGCGCCCGCCGACCCTGGCCGAGTTGACGAGCCTGCTGTTTGCGTGGCGGGCCGTCAAGCATGTGCATTCGCACGGCATCGTGCTGGGGCGCGGCCTGCAACTGGTCGGCCTGGGCGCGGGGCAGCCGAGTCGGGTTGACGCCGTAGACCTCGCCTGCCGCAAGGCCGGCGAGCGCGCAGTCGGCGCGGTGCTGGCCTCTGACGCCTTCTTCCCGTTCCCGGACGGCATTGAGCGTGCGGCGGCGGCCGGCGTGACGGCGGTCATCCAGCCGGGCGGCTCGGCGCGCGACCAGCAGGCTATCGAGGTTGCGAACCGGCACCACATGGCGATGATCTTCACGCACCAGCGACACTTCAAGCACTAGAGTCCGGCGCGGCAGGCCGAGTAGCAGAAGATCGAGGCAGCAACCTGGTCGCCGACGTGACCGAGCAGGCGCGACATGAGGACGACGACGGTGCAGCGTCGCCGCGTCGTCCGTCGTTGCGGATGACGCCCCAGCGGCAGGCGATCCTGGATGCGGTGCGCGCCAGCCACGACCATCCACGCGCCGCCGACATCTTCGAGCGGGTGCGGGCAGTCCTGCCCGGCGTGGCATTCGCAACGGTCTACAACGCCCTGCACGCGCTGGCCGATCACGGCGTCATCGTACAGTTGTCGTTTGGGGACCACGCCAGCCGCTTCGACGGTCGGGTGGACCGCCACGACCATGTGCTGTGTACGCGCTGCGGCGAGCTTGCGGATGCTGTCGCGCCGCCTCCCCCGGCGATGGTGCGGCAGGCCGCCGCCGACACCGGCTTCGCCATCCATGCGTACCACACCCAACTGCTCGGCATCTGCGCGGCCTGCCAGGACGCCTGACGCGGGGCGACACGCCGGTTCGCCCGCCTGAGCCGGCCCGTCATCTCGTCATTTAGACCCGCGTGAGCCCGTCCGGTCTCCCCTCACCCTGCCGGGCGCGTCGCTGCCGGCCGCTCACATGCGGGCCGCACGCACGATGGTGCACCTGCGCGTTCGAGACGACGCTGTAGCGAGAAAGCCACGGCCAGGCCATGACTGGCGCGGTATCGTCGGAATGGGCCGTTGGCTGGGCCTGATGAGTGACGACGCAGCGTGGGGCTGGCAGCGACCCGCTGGCTGGCCCGCAACAGAGCGAAAGGACCTGGACGGTGACTGTTGCTGAGGTTCCGGCACGATCGACCGGGCGAGACGGACGGCACGCGGACACCACGGCGTTAGCGCGGGCGCTGGCCGCCCTGCACGTACAGGCGCCGCACACCGGCCAGCCGCTTTCCGAGGCGATGCTGCTCGGGGTTGGCGGCGGGCTGGGCGGCGGCTACTGGCTCTTCGAATTCACGGGCGCACCGAAGGCGCTGGTGCTCGGGGCACGCCACCGCTGGCACCAGGCGCACCTGTTCATGAGTGCCTTGTGCGAGCGCCTCGGCCTGCCCCTTACCGTCCACGAAACGGCCGGTGCCCGCTCCGCCGAAGCGCACCTGTCCGCTGCACTCGCAGCCGGTCGGCGGCCT
>JBBQBU010000649.1:0-2960 GCA_038318015.1 Chloroflexota bacterium
AGCGCCTGCTCGTGGCGCTCGCTGTGCTGCCGAATCTCCAGCGCCGCGAAGTGAAACCCGAACGTGCGGGCACAGATCAGCAGGTCGGCCAGACCGCCGCCGGCCAGCCGCTCGGCCTTCGAGCGGCGCAGGCTGTCGCGCACCACGTCCAGGTCGGCTATTAGCTCCTCAACGTTCGCGTAGATCCCCGGCGGCGCGACTGGCACGTTCCAGGCAGTCGCCTGGGTGCGCCGCAGCCGCTCCGCAATGAACCCCAGCTTCTGGCGGTACGGCTCGATGGTCGCCCGGCGCTCAAGCTCGGCGGCAATCTCTGGCAGGGCGTCGGCGTCGCGGCGCAACGAGACAGCCAGTTCGTGGGTGATGAGCGCGCGCGTCGAACCGACCGTCAGGATCTGCGCCAGATGCTCGACGCGCCGGAGATAGCCCGTCAGCGCCAGCGTCCGGTGCCGTGCGATGGTCTGCCGGGTCACCTCGGGCGTCACGTTCGGGTTACCGTCGCGGTCGCCACCAACCCAGGAATGGACCTCAAGCACCCGCGCAGATTTCAGGTGCGCGTTCGGGTAGCGGGCCGTGAACGCCCGCCTCAGTTCGGCGTGCAGCGCTGGCGTGACGGCGAACAGGCTCGGCCCGGCAATCGACAGGACTGACTGCACCTCGTCCAGCACGGTCGGACGGCGCGGCCGGACTTCCTCGGTCTGCCACAGCAGTGTGATCGCTTCGAGGATGCCCGCTTCGCGGGTCGCCTGCTCCTCGCGGGTCAGAACACGGCCGTCACCAAGTCGCACTAGCTCCCCGAGGCGTGCCAGAAGCTCGAGCACCGCCCGCCGCCGCGACTCCGTGGGGTGGGCAGTGAAGGTCGGCGTGACGCAGAGGTCGGCCAGCAGCGCCTGGGCCTCCGCTGCCGGCACGTCGGCCGGTACCCGCGCCAGCGCCTCCGCGATGGACTCGCGCAGCGGCTCGTCGGGGGCGGCCAGTGACCGCGTCCGCAGCGAGCGCAGGCGATGTTCCTGCTCCAGCGTGTTAATCACGTGGAAGTAGCTGGCGAAGGCGCGCACCACCGACGGTACGAGTTCCGGGTCAAGTTCCCCGATCAGGCCGAGCAACCCGTCAAGCGCCATGCCCTCGGCGTCGCGCTCCTCGATGGCACGGGTGCGTGCCCGCTCGACGGCCGCGAGCAGGGTGCTGCCGCCTTGCTCGCGCAGGACCGTCCCCAGCAGCGAGCCGAAGTACCGAACATCCGCGCGTAAGTCGTCGGCCGGGCGGTCGCGCGCCCCGGATCGTTCGCTAGGTCCTTCATCCACGATCTCGCCGACCTCCCCAACATGGTGCCGTGTTTTGCCTTGGTCCGCCGCCGACCACGCTCAGGCGTTCGGCGGCGGCTCTGCCGTGCCGAGCGACTGCAACAGCCGGGCTTCGACGATCTGGCTGGACTCAAGCTGCCCCGCCTTGATGTAGGCACGCGCCGTTGAGACGAGCGCATCCAGCGGCAGCAGCCCGACCAACTCACTTTCAATGACCTCAACGCCGGCCTCGGCCGCCTGGTCGCGGACCGTCTCGTAGACAACATGCATCGGCGTCACGGACGTATCCAACAGGTTCATCGAGACTTGCACGACGCCCGGATCGTCGGTAGCCATCCCCAGCGCCTGCACGGCTTTCAGGCCGCCGCTCGATTCGCGGATGCCCTTCGCGATGCGCTTCGCCAGCGACAGGTCAGACGTGGCGAGGTTCACGTTGTAGGCCACCAGGAACGGCCGCGCCCCGATCGCCGTCGCGCCGGCGGTGCCCATGCGCGCCGGGCCGAAGTCGGGCGCGCGGTCGGCGTCCGTCTCGATGGCCTCGCGCAGCCCCTCGAACTGGCCGCGCCGGACATCTGGCAGCCGTACACGCTCCGGCCGCCGCGCCGCCCGCGAATAGAGATAGACGGGAATCTGAAGCTCACTGCCGATGCGCTCGCCCAGACGATTCGCCAGCGCGACGCAGGCGTCCATGTCGATGCCCGAGACGGGCACGAACGGAATCACGTCGGTGGCCCCGATGCGCGGGTGCTCGCCCTGCTGCTCGGTCATGTCGATCAGGCGGGCGGCCTGCTGCACACAGCGGAAGGCAGCTTCGACCACGGCGTCAGGGCCGCCCACAAACGTCAGGACCATCCGATTGTGGGTCGCGTCGGCATGGAGGTCCAGCACGGTCACGCCGGGCACGGCCGCTGCCGCGTCGCGGATCGCGGCGACCACCTCGGGGCGCCGGCCCTCGCTGAAGTTCGGGACGCATTCGACGAGTTGCACGGCATCCTCTCATGGCCGCCACCGGCGTGTGCCCTGGGCGGCGTGGCAGCATTATACGTGTGGCATCTGCGCGCACCGGTTAGGCTGCCGAGCACAGGCAGGCGCGGCTGCATCTTGGCACACACGATACGAATGGCGAGAGGGTGGAGCATGTCGGACAGCACGGTCCAGGGAGGGAGCCTCGGCACCCTCAGCGTGAGCGCGTTTCTCGAACGGCTGGCGAGCGGCGAGCCGACGCCCGGTGGCGGCTCGGCGTCGGCGCTGGGCGGGGCGCTTGGCGCGTCACTTGTCAGTATGGTCTGCAACCTGTCGCTCGGACGCGAAAAGTACGCCGCGTTCGCCACCGAGATCGACGCAATCCGCGCCGAGGCCGTGGCGCTGCGGGTGCGACTCGAATGCGGCATCGACGAGGACGCGGCGGCGTACGACGGCGTGATGGCAACCTATCGGCTCCCGCGCGGCACCGACGACGAGAAGGCAGTGCGTACGGCGGCCATTCAGGAGGCCACCTATCAGGCGGCGCTGGTGCCGCTGGCGCTGGTCCAGGCCAGCGCTCGGGTCATCGAACTGGCCGAGCAAGCGGTCGGCAAGACGAATGTGAATGCCGCGAGCGATCTTGCCGTGGCCGCCATGCTCGGGTCAGCCGGGATGGACGGCACTGCCGCCAACGTC
>JBBQBU010000650.1:0-2956 GCA_038318015.1 Chloroflexota bacterium
TCGATCTTCGGTTCGAGCACGAAGCCGGTGACGTCGCGCCCGAGCACACGGCTGGCGCGGGCGTGCCAGGCGCGCAGCGACGCCTCGTCGAAGGCGGTGGCGAGGCTCAGCATCGGGATGACGTGATCGACGGCGCCAAACTGCTCGGAGACGGCCCCGCCGACGCGCTGGGTCGGGGAGTCCGGCGATTGAAGCTCCGGGTGTTCCTCTTCGAGCGCCCGCAACTCGCGCATCAGCACGTCGTACTCGCCGTCCGAGATCTCGGGACTGTCGAGGACGTGGTACCGGTAGTTGTGGTGGTTGAGCTGGCTGCGTAACTCTTCGACGCGCTGCTGGGCTGTTGCTGACTGGACTGTCTGATCGTCGACCACTGGCCGGCTCCGAGGGGATTTGCCCTGGAAGATTGTACGCCGCACGGATGTTCTGGGGCGTGGGTGGGGACTCGCGATCTCGTCACAGGCTGCGGGCATGGTGTGCGAGCACTGTGCCGCCGGGAGCAGGCGGAGCGTGCCCCCGGGGACGGCTGCGCACCCGTGGCTGCGGGACACTGGAGGGGCGGCGGGCGTGCTGGGCGAGTCGTCTTCTGAGCACCACCGCAGCACCATGACGCTGCACGCAGACGTGGGCAGCAGGAGAGGACGCCATGGCCCCGCAGCAGAAAGACCTCGTGCAGCAGTCGTTCGCCCTGGTCGCGCCGATTGCGGAGACGGCGGCCGAGTTATTCTATGCCCGCCTCTTCGAGCTTGACCCGACGCTACGCCTACTGTTCTCGGGCGACATCGTGGAGCAGGGGCGCAAGCTGATGCAGATGCTGTCGGTCGCCGTGCGCGGGCTGGACAACCTGGAGGCGCTGGTACCGGCGGTGTACGCACTGGGGCGACGGCACTCTGGCTACGGGGTGCGGCCAGCCCACTACGAGACAGTCGCCGACGCGCTGCTCTGGACGCTGGAGCGCGGCCTCGGGGACGCTTTCACGCTAGAGGTGCGCGCTGCCTGGGCGACGGTGTACTGGCTGCTGGCCGACACGATGCAAGCTGGTGCGCTTGACGCATTGCTGCCCGTCGCGCGCCCCGCGTGATTACCGGCCCCTGCTCGTGGCGGTTGGGAGTGGATAGTCACCGATCCAGCGCACCCACGGCGCGGTGGTACCGAAGCTCCGCACGAGCCTCTGGTCAGCCGTCCAGAGATCGACGCGCAGGATCTCAGCCAGCGCGACGTACACGCAGTCGTATGTTGCTCGCTGCCCAGACGCGCGCGCGAACGCCAGGGCTCGGGGGTACAACTCTGGCGGCGCTTCGAGTTGAAAATGGGAGGAGCAAGAAGTTTGCGAGCGCACTATCGGCGTGACTCGAACTGATTGTGTTCTGCTGGCGACGGGTCCGCTGGAACAGAACGTTCGTGACCTCGCTTGGCATCAACGGCGGCGCAAACAACAACTTCTCCGCCGACAGCGTGTTCGCGGACAACGCCTGCGCCCGGTCGCTATGGTCTTCATCGATCAGCAGTTTGACGACGACGCTGGCGTCGATAACCACCCCGGTCATCGACGGAGCAACTCCTCCGTGCGCTCGTCGCGCATCTGCCGGATCAGCTCGACAGACGATGGATATGGCTCGCCGCCATGTTCGGCTCGCATCTGCTCATGGAGCGCATCCAGTGCCAGCAGTGCGGCGAGGCCTCGCTCCCGTTCCTCTTCGGTCAACGTGTGCCTGACGGTGTAGGGGGGAACGGTAGCCGCTGTTTCTGGCGTCACTTCCGGTGTCGGGGGAGGCACTACGGGCTGCACGAGCCGCTCAAGGTCGGCCGACCTGATGCGGATCGACTTCGGTCCCACGCGAGACGCCGGGAGCCGGCCCGACTTGATCCAGCGCCAGACTGTCGGATGACTGACGTGGAGTCGTTTCGCCGCTTCGGCAACAGTGATGAAGTCTTGCTCACGAGCCTCTAGCATCAGCCCTCATCCCACCAATCTCCACCCACTCAAACGTTATCATTCATGTCACACATCGTCAAGACTTGCCACTCGCGACGCGCTGCCGCCGGCGGCCCGCCCCGCGTGACGGGCACACCGCCACAACGTTGGCCGTCAGGTCACGTCCGCGCGGAGCATCCATCGAGCGGAAAATAGGATACTACCGGCAGGCCCAGCATCCGGAGGTTTCGTGCAGAGCCCGTTTGTTGACCAGGAGTACCTGGCCTACCAGTACGACAACTCCGAGAAGCTGCGCATCAGGATCGAGACGCACCAGCGGTACACTGAGGGTGGCGACGACTTCACCGATCTGGAACTCCGCCACATCGCTCCTCGCCCTGGCTTGCTGGCCCTTGATGTCGGATGCGGGCCTGCGCGGCTTGCCCGGACGCTGCGCGACCACAGGGTCAGGTATGTCGGATTGGAACGCTCGGCAGGACTCTTGAGAGAGGCGCGAACCGGTACCGAGGCCGACTACGTGCAGGGCAATGCAGAGGCTTTGCCGTTTGCCGGGGCGCAGTTTGATCTCGTCATAGCAATGGGCGTGCTGTACCACCTCCGTGACTGGAAGCGTGCGCTCGTTGAGATGCGGCGCGTGATCCGTCCGGGCGGACGGGTCGTGCTTTCAACGAACGGGCCGGACGCGATGCGACGCATCTACGACGTGCATAGCGAGGCGGCCATCGAACTCGGGTACACGCCGCTACCGTTCGGCGGTTCCGCCTTCAACCTCGGGCATCTTGTCGAAGTTAGAGCGATATTCCCCACCGCTGAGTGTCACGCGCAGGGAAGCGCGCTCGTGTTCCCGGAGGCCGAGGCGGCACTGCGCTTCTATGCGACTAACCGCATCGACATGGTTGAAGGGTGGCAAGGTGACGGCAGCCATCGTGCCCGATTGCTCCCAGCAGTCCGCGCCAGGATCGAACAGATCATCGTGCGAGAGGGCTGCTTCAGAGTGCCAAAAAGCTTCGGCTACTTCGTGGC
>JBBQBU010000651.1:0-2953 GCA_038318015.1 Chloroflexota bacterium
ACACCGCTGGCTTCGTTCCCAGAGCACCTGACGCTCGGGCTGCTGCCGCGCCATATCCTTGACGGCGTGGCGGCAGCGGATCTGCCGTTGCACGCGTTCAACCGCCAGCCAGTCGGCAGCGGGCCGTACCGTGTGGCCTCCTTCGAACCAGCCCGGCTGGTGCTGGAGCGCAGTCCGACCTATGCCGGGCCGTCGCCACGGCTGGCGCGCATCGAGCTACGGGTATTCGGCGAGCGGGCCGCCGCACTGGATGCTCTCATGCGCGGCGGGGTGGACGGGCTGGCCGGCTTGCGCCCGGACGAGATCGCGCCGGTGGCGGCGTCGGCCGGACAGGTCGTCTACGCAATGCCGGAACGCTCGAAGACGGCGGCAGTGATCTTCAACCTGGAGACGCCAGCGTTGCAGGAGGCCGCTGTGCGTCGAGCGCTGGCCCGGGCGATCGACCGTGAAGCGCTGATCCGCGACGCCCTGGCTGGGCAGGGCGAGCCAGCCATCGGCCCGATTCCGGTGCAGTCGTGGGCACACGTCCGCGCGCCCACCACCGCCGAGTACGACCCGGCGGCCGCTGCTGCGCTGCTGGATGATGCCGGCTGGCAGCGCGCACCCGACGGTACCCGCCAGCGAGACGGCGCGACGCTGGCGCTGCACCTGGTGACGGCCGACACGCCGGAGCGCCTGGCCGTGGCGCGCGAGATCGCGGAGCAGGCCGGCTCGGTCGGCGTACGTGTGGAGATACGTGCTGTACCCGCTGATGAACTCTTCGACGGCTACCTGGAGCCGCGTCGTTTCGAGGCCGCGCTGGTCGGCCAGTGGAGCATGGGCAGCGACCCGGATGTGTACCCGCAGTGGCACTCGAGCCAGGCGGGCGGCACTGGCGGCAACTACGCCAAGTTCTCAGACGCTGACGTTGATCGCTGGCTCGAGGTCGGGCGGCAGGAGCCGGACCGCGAGTTGCGGCGCAATGCGTACCTGCACTTCCAGGCGCGCTGGGCCGAGGCGCAGCCCGCCATCATGCTGTACCACCCGGTCTACAGCTTCGCCGTATCGCGGGACGTGTGGGGCGTCGCGGCCGACCCACTGCCGGACTCGTCGTGGCGGCTGCGCGGGGCGGTGGGCTGGCACCGCGTCGCCCGGCCGACGGCATGGCAAGAGGCCCGCGCCATGGTGTCGGCGCGGGCCTCCTGGATTGCTGCTCCGTGATGTGGGGGGCGCTTGAGGAACTAGCTGGCGAGCGGTAGCTCGGCAAGCTCGGTCTGGGCTGCCACGACGACGAGTTCGCCGCTGGCGGGACCGACGACCGGGTGCTCAAGGCGGTTGTTCTCGACCAGCCAGCGCAGGAAAGTCAGCCGACGCAGATCGGGTTCACGCGTCTCTTCAACGAACATCTGCAGCGCTGTGTCGTACCGTCCTATTGCCTTCATGGCTACCTCCCTTTAGCTGTCTCTCGTCCTCGGGGCCGCTGTCCCTCCGAGAGTGATCCTTCTGTTCTGCATCCCTGCAGCTACGTTTACTATCGGCGGTTTTGCGAAGATCAACAGTCAAAACGGGCACATGAGCGCTGTCGTGATGGCGACTCGTCAGGTACGTGTCAGGTGTGCATGAGGCCGTCATCAGGCTTTCGGGCGGCTCCGTTCGAGCAGCTGGGTGCCGCCGGTTGGCGGGCTACCTCCAGGGTGAAGGTGAAGCGGCTGCCCGCGCCCACCACGCTCTCGGCGGCCACCTGCCCACCCATCGCCTGCACAAGCTCCCGCACGATAGCCAGGCCCAGGCCCGCGCCCCCGCTCGCCCGGTCGCGCGCCTCGTCGCCGCGGTAGAACCGTTCGAAAATGCGCGCCACCTGCTCCGGCGGCATTCCCTGGCCGGTGTCTTCGACCGTCACGCGGATCAGGGTGTCCGCGCGGGCTGCCCGTAGCGACACGATGCCTCCTTCCGGCGTGTAGCGCAGGGCGTTGCGGATCAGGTTGCCGAGAATCTGCGTGATGCGCTCGCGGTCGCCACGCGCTGGCGGCAGCCCGTCTTCGACCTCGCAGACGATGGTGATGTGCCCTTCGCGGCGGGCCAATGGCCGGAACGTCGCCACCGCGTCCTGTAAAATGCTGCTGACATCCACATCGCGCAGGGAGAGCGGCAGGCCGCCAGCCTCGGTGGTGGAGAGCAGGAACAGGTCGTCCACCAATCGGCTCAACTGGCGGGCCTCGCGGTGCAGCACCGACAGCGACTCCTCGCGCCGCGCCGCCGACGCCCCGTCGCCCAGCAGCAGCAGCGACTCAGCGTGTCCACTGATCGAGGCCAGCGGCGTCCGCAGCTCATGGGAGACGTTTGCAACCAGCTCGCGCTTGGCGGCCAGGGCGGTTTCCGCCTCACGGGTGCGGGCGTCCAGCGCGGCCACGGTCGTGGCAAGGCGCTCGGCCATCACGTTGAAGCGGCGGGCCAGTTGTCCCATCTCGTCGTCTCGCCCCTCGTCGACGCGCTGCCCGAGTTGCCCCGCTGCTACGGCCTCCACCGCACTACTCAGGCGCTCCAGTCGCCGGACCAACTGCCGCGAGAGCAGGTAGCCGACCAGCGCCGCCGACGCCAGCGCGAAGAGGAACGCCGACCCGAGTACGGCCACCGTCGCCGCGCTGAAGATAGCGATGCCTCGGAGAATGGCCCGGAACGGCGTCACTTCGGATAACTCGCGCTTGCCGACGATGACGACCGCATCCGGCGACACCGGTTGGTCCCGCAACCACGGCGGCCCGGCCACGTCCCCGCCGATGGGATATGCGCCGAGAGCCACCGGCACCGCGCCCGGTTCACGTCGGCGCACCGTCAGGCGGTCGGTAGCGCGCTCGCCGTTGCGGGCGAGGGCCAGCAGCGGTGCCCACTCTGCGCGGTCCGGCGGACTGAACGCCGCGCCCGCCGGGTCCGAACTGGCGATCACCCGGTCGTCCGGGCCGACGATGGCGATATA
>JBBQBU010000652.1:0-2953 GCA_038318015.1 Chloroflexota bacterium
CGGCGGTGAGGTCGGTTGGGTATGCTTTCCGAATCATACTTGACCATAATCCACCCACCTACCCCTTCGCACACACTTTCTCAGACGCACCGCTGCGTCGCCGCTCGCTGCATTGCCCGACCGCCCAGGTGACATTATCAAGGCCCGACTCCCAGGAGGTTCCAATAGGCGAGCCATCCTACGAGTCCGACCGAGCCGAGTGTGAGCAAGGCGTAATGAAGACGCCACGCCAGCCCCCAGGTGTGACACGTCCAGACTCGGACTGCCATGAAGGCGACGCCAGCCGTGAGGGGCATCACGGTTACCGTGGCTAGGCGGATCAGTAGCGTCACGTCGCCGGACGGGTAAATGTACGTGTCGGCAAAGCGCAGCATCAGCGTGACCCAGGCGGCGACGAGCAGCAGGTTCGAGAGACCGAGCGTGGCGGCGATCCATCTGGCGACGTGGGATCCGGATGCACGAGGCATGGCGTGTCGCCGCCGCCGTATCAGCGCCTCAAAGGGCCAGCTCAGGAGTGCCGAGAGGAGCGTTGCGAGGCAGAGGATAAACCCCAGCAGCAGGAACGACGGTACCTCGTACCAGGGCACCCGAAAGTACGTCACCGGGCCACGGAACAGATGCGTGACGTTGCCTCCAGCGTCCTCGCGAAACGCCAGCAGCCGCTCTCCGTCCGCCTGACGGTACAACCCCGGTCCGATCATCAGCCATCGTTCACTGCCAACCAGCAGGGTGCCGTCGGCAGAGGGCTGGACCTCAATCGCACTCAGCCGACTCACGAGCTTCTGTGCACTGGTGTGCGCCGAGCGGGTCGAGACGAACGTGCCAGCGAATCGCCCGACGTCAGGGTCCGGGGTGGTCGAAGCCAATGAATCTGGCTGGGTCGCCGGGTGGTAGCGGTCAAGGAATGCCGATAGGATGGCGCGCTCGTCGAGGCCCGGCGTGTTGGTGGAGATGAACAAGCCGGCTCGCTCCTCCGGCACGAGAGCCAGCAACGTCGTGAACCGAGCGCTCGCGCCATCGTGCCAGAGGATGTCGCGGTCGTTCTCACGTGAGCGGATGAAGCCATAGGCCATACCGGGCAAGCGCGGGTCGGGTGTGAACTGGGGTCGGTGCATCTCCGCCAGCGTGTCGAGGCGAAGGATCGGGGCGACTACGGATGGCTTGTCCCGTCCCGCTTGACCGTCGTGCAGATGCGCGAGCATGAAGGCCGTCATGTCGGTGGCGGTCGCGCGGATGGCTGCGGCTGGGGCCACTGCGGCCAACTCCAGATCGAAGGCATCGTAGGTGCCGTTGCGCCAGGCATAGCCTTTCGAGAAATCGGCGGCGAGCCGAGCCGGCAGCGGCTGGACGGCGGCGCTCTGGTGCATCCCGAGCGGCTCAAGCAGGTGAGCGGTCAGGTACTGCTCGAACGGCTCGCCCGAGACGCGCTCGACGATGTAGCCGGCGAGCGCCGTCCCGTAGTTGGAGTAGGCGAATGTCGTGCCGGGCGAGTACCGCCGATGCGGCACGTATTGGATGAGGAAGTCGCGTAGCGGCAGCACGTCCTGCGGCTCGGCCATGAGCGCGGCAAGCTGTTCCTCAAACCCGGCGGTGTGGGTCATCAAATGCGCCATCGTGATCGGCGTTGAAAAGCTGGATGGGACCGTGAAATCCAGATAGGTATTGATGTCGGTATGCAGATCGAGCCGACCTTGCTCGACCTGCTGCATGACGGCCGTCCAGGTAAAGAGCTTGCCGGCCGACCCGATGTAGAACAGCGTGCGGTCGGCGATGACTGGGGACTTCGCATCGCGATCGGCGTACCCGTATCCTTTCGCGAACACTGGCCGGCCGTCCGCGATCACGGCGACCGTCGCCCCAACAATGTGCTGCTGCTCCATGCGCCGGACCAGAAGCTCATCCAGGAACGCCTCGACGTCGCGGGTATCCGTGGGATCGGCGGATGGTGCGTTCGTCAGTGCCGCTGGCCGCGAGTCGGCATTGCTGGCGACTGGCACACCTCCAACGAGTGTCAGGAGTGTCACGACGACGAGCACACAGATCTGGCGGCGGCTGCCCGCCATCAGTGCGCGGATTCCAGATCCGATGCCGCTGTTACCCAACATGGACTTGCTCCGTAACGCATGGTGATCGTTCTACCCGCCGTGGGGTGCGACCACGCTCGGTGATCCTGTCCGCAACCTGCCGGTCAGCATGACGCCTCGCCGTGTGACCACGGCACGCTTCGGCGGGCCTGGAGGATCGGGAACAGCGCAAACGCAAGCTGGGCGAGCAGGCCGAAAGCAGCGCTGGCCGTTCGGTAGGTTGCGACGTGTTCGGCCAGAGACCTTCCAAAACCGAACCTCGACACGCCAAACTCGGCGATCAGCAGCAGGCAGAAGGCCAGGCCACCCATCGCGAGGCGATGCGACGTCAGGTGCAGGACGGAAAACCTACCGATGATCCACCGACAGGCGAACCATGAGACGATGAGCATGAGTGGCGATTCGATCATCACCGCGAGTGTCGTCCCAAGATACGGCGCGACCGCGAGCACACGCACCGTTCCGAGCACGAACCCGACGGTAAAGACGGTCCAAAAGTACGCAAAGGCCGCCCTCAACACTGTCTGCATGGGAATCTCCTGCGCGTAGCTCAGCGCCCCGACGATGCCGCCGCCGGCTGCTCGCCGTGTCTCAATTCGGACGGTTGCGTCGAACCGACCACAGGGGCTGGATTGGCTGCTGACGGAGGCGCAGTCACCGCCGGGCGATCCTCTTGTCCCGACAGTAACCCTCGGTGATGGCCCCATCTCGGGTGAGCATGGCGCGTGGGTTCAGCACCACGACGGCGACGGCGACGATCCCGAACACGAGGGTGTCCCATGGCTGAGCATCGGGCCATGCCGGGCCGTTGGTCTGGAAGTGGAACAAAGCTGCGAGCGAACCTACTGCAGCGGGCCGGCCTGACCACG
>JBBQBU010000653.1:0-2943 GCA_038318015.1 Chloroflexota bacterium
CCTGGCCTGCTCCGCCGCATGGACGCTCGCGTCGGCGCCTGCGGCTGCGCAGGACTTCCCCAGTCGCCCGATCACCCTGGTGATCCCGTACACCGCCGGCGGTGCCACCGACGGCATGTTCCGCTCGCTGGCGCAGAGCGCACGCAAGTACTTTCCGCAGCCGATCGTCGTGGAGAACCGCCCTGGCGGCAGCGGAGCAGTCGCGACGGCCAGCATGCTGGCCCAGAAGCCCGACGGTTATACGGTCACTGTCATCGTGCCCGTGTTGCAGCGCGCGTCGTTTCAGAACAAGTTCTCGTTCGACCCGGTCAAGGACATCACGCCGGTGATCCAGGTGGCCGGCCTGCAGTACGGCATCGTCGTCAGGCCCGACTCTCCGTACAAGACGTTGCGCGATCTGGTCGCCGATGCGAAGGCGAATCCGGGCAAACTGAGTTACATGTCAGCGGGGATCGGGTCGGGCGGACACATCTACATGCAGGAGATAGGCGTGGCGGCGGGCGGCGTGAAGTTCAATCACATTCCCAGCAAGGGTGACGCGGACGCCGCCGCAGCGGCCGTCGGCGGACATGTGGACTTTATCGCGGTGACGCCAGGCGGCTGGTCTTCCCTGGTACAAGCGGGCAAGCTGCGCCTGCTCGCCACGCTCGGCGAGGCTCGCACGAAACGTTTCCCGAACGCGCCCACCGTGAAGGAGCAGGGCTACGACGTCGTGCACCTCACGCCGCTGGGCCTTGCCGTTGCGCGCGCTACACCCGGCGACATCGTGCAGCGTTTGCACGCGGGTTTCCAAAAGGCGATGACCGACCCCGAGTTCGTGTCCGCCATGGAAGAGCGCGAGAACGCTATTCTGTATCTCGGCCCCGATGACTACGCAAAGGCCTGGGCCGCCTCGTACGTCGAGGAAGGCAAGCGCGCCAAGCTGCTGGCGGACAACTGACGTGCAGCACGACGCGCTGGTCGCGCTGGTGGAGCGGTATTTCACGGCGGTTGATCGTAAGGATCTCGCGGGCACATTGGCCTGTCTGGCGCCCGAGGTCACTTTCACCATCGCCACCTACGAGACCGTGTACAGCGGGCGCGATACCGAGGTGCGCGGGATGTTCGAACGACTGTTCGCGCGCTACGCCGCTGTCTGGCACGGCGATTTCCGATACGTCGTCGAGTCACCGACTCTGGTTGCGTGCCAGTTTCAGGTCCGGAACCAAGCGGCGGACGGTCAGAAGTGGACCAAGAGCAACGCCAACTTCTTCCGCGTGCGAGACGGCCTGTTCGGTGATGTGCAGGTCTACATGAGCGGCGACAACTCGCTGGCTTGAGCGGACGGAAGTTGTAAAGGTCGTTGGCGCCGGTGCTGCATTGAGCCACTCTGACGATTCCTGGGGGAGCCACGCAGAAAAGGACCACCGTCAATGCTGAACTCGCATGGGTGCAACCTGCGTGGCTCACCCGCGGGTCGGCATCTTGGCCGGAACTGGTGCCATCGAACGTAGGCGCCCAAACGCAGGTGCCTGGACGGAGGCGCCCAAACAGCAGCCCGTATGCTGTAACGCAGGAAGCGGATCGGCTGCAAGTCTGAAGTGCAACGCAGCGCTCAGCCTGCTGACTCTCACTGGCAGTCGGCTGGATGCGGGATCCCCAGTCGGCGGCGATGCCCGGCAATCGGCTGCTCCCGCTGGCAGTGATCTGGGCCCATCGACCCCTTGCATTCGTTCACGCCATCGCGAAGCAGCCGATGCGGGCCCGCGGTCGAATGCGGCAGCTCGCGTGGGTGCAATCCCGCGCCGTTCGCTTCAGCGCTGCGCCGCCATCACCCCACCGATGAAGTCGAACAGCGCTGTCTCGTACTGCAGCAACGAGGGCACATGGCAGCGCGCTTCGACGATGTGCAGCGGCCTTCGCTGTGGCAGCAGTTCGTTGAGGCGCAGTGAGAACTGCAGCGCGATCACCGGGTCGTCGCGGCAATGCACCTGCAGCACCGGCACGTTCACGCGCGGCGCGGCCAGGTCGGCGCGCAGCGGGTCGCGCAGCAGCCAGCGCACCGGCAGCCAGGGGTAGGCGCTGCCGGCCACGGCCAGCGCCGAGGCAAAGCTCGAGTCGAGCACGAGAGCGGCGGCGGGCACCTGCGCGGCCAGCATCACCGAGACCGTGGTGCCCAGCGACTCGCCGTAGATGACGATGCGCTGCGGCGCCACGCGCTGCGCGAGACGGGCATAGGCGGCGCCGGCATCGGCCATCAACCCGGCCTCGCTCGGTGAGCCGCTGGAGCCGCCGTAGCCGCGCCAGCTCACCGCCAGCAGGCCGGCGCCCTGCGCCGTCAGCCGCTCGAAGCGCCGGGCGCGGTTCACCAGGTTGGCGCCATTGCCAGGCAGGTACAGGAACACCGGCTGCGAGGCGTCGCTGGGGGCCACCCACCAGGTGACCAGGCGTTCACCGTCCTGCGTGGTCAACCCCTCAGCCACCGCGCCGGGCAACCCCACCGCAGCGGGTGCTGGCAGCGGCGACGCGTCGGGCACGTACTGCAGCCGGCGTTGCAGCACGAACATCGCGGCGCAGACGGCGAGGTAGAGCGCCACCCCAACGATCAACAAGCGGCGGATGCGTACGGCCATGGAAAGTCTCCTGCTGGGCTGATCTTCGCTGACCTCAGTGATGGTGCCATCGTCGCCATGGCACCTGCGCCATCGTGCACGGCGAACCGCTGGGGCCCGTTGCAATGTTGCAATGGGCGGCGATGGCCTGCACCGTGGCCTCGCTGTCGCTGGTGATGCTGAAGCCGCCGGCCGGCGTCAAGTAGCGGCGCCATCAGGCCGATGCTGGCGACGCGCCGCGTCGGCCGGCGCGGCGCTGTTCGTGCTGGCCGTCATCGCACTGCTCCGTCGGCGGCCGCTGCGGTTCCTCCGTCGGCTGCTGCTGGCGCTGGCGCTGCTGAGCGCCGGGGCG
>JBBQBU010000654.1:0-2937 GCA_038318015.1 Chloroflexota bacterium
GGGAAGGGCTGCGAGGTCGTGCTGTTGGTTGGCGCGGCCACGGCAGATTACGTGTTCCCGGCCGACGAGCTGCCGCCCGAGGTCGAATATGCCTTCTCGACGGTTGATGGCACACTCGGGCACCGCGGGCTGGTGACGGAGTTGCTGCCGCGCTACCTGGATTGGTGTGACGCCGTGTACGCTTGCGGACCGACGCCGATGCTGGAGGCTGTCGCGCGGCTGACCCGGCCGGCCCGTTACGGCGTCGCGGGGGCGATGCGCTCTGAGAAGTCGGTGCAGGTGGCGATGGAGCAGCACATGGGCTGCGCGATGGGCGTCTGCCTGGGCTGCGTGGTGAAGACGAAGAAGGGGTATCAGCGCGTCTGCCGCGACGGCCCCGTCTTCGAGGCCGACATGATGGTCTGGGAGGGCAGCCATGCCTGAGAACGGCACGCACGCCAGCAGCGGTTCCTCTCCGAGGCTCGGCCCAACGCCGAGCCTACGGGTCAACCTCGCGCCGAACAACATGCACGGGCTGGAGCTAGCGAACCCGGTCCTGGTAGCATCCGGCACGTTCGGTTACGGCACAGAGTACCAGCCGCTGGTGGACATTCAGCGGCTCGGGGCAATCTGCTCAAAGGGCATCACCGTGCGCCCTCGCGACGGCAACCCCACGCCGCGCATCGCCGAGACGCCGGCCGGGATGCTGAACGCCATCGGGCTTCAGAACGTCGGGCTGCGCGCCGTCGTGTCCGAGAAAGCACCGATGTGGTCGCGCTGGGCTGTCCCGGTGATCGCTAACATCTCCGGCGAGTCCATCGGTGAGTTCGAGCACCTGGCCGGGACGCTCGATGGTGTGCCGGGCATCGCGGGCCTGGAAGTGAATATCTCCTGCCCGAACATCCGCGACGGCGGCCGGCTCTTCGCCGACACCGCCGAATCGGCGGCGGCGGTGACGCGTGCCTGCCGGGACGTCTCCAGCCTGCCGCTGATGGTGAAACTGTCGCCCAACGTCGGCAACATCGTGGAGATCGCGCAGGCCGTCGAAGCGGCGGGGGCCGACAGCCTGTCGGTGGCTAATACGCTGCTCGGTATGCTGATCGACACGAAAGCACGCAAGCCGTACCTCGCCAACCGGACCGGCGGCCTGAGCGGCCCGGCCGTGCGACCAGTGATCGTGCGGATGGTCTACCAGATCACATCGGTCGTCTCAATACCGGTGGTCGGCGTCGGTGGCGTCACCTGCACCGACGACGCGCTCCAGTACCTGATGGCTGGGGCGTCCGCAGTCCAGGTCGGTACGGCGAACTTCGTGAACCCGCGCGCGGCGCTTGAAATCATCGACGGCCTGTCGGCGTACCTCCAGCAGCAGGGCATGACCAGTGTCTCGGAGCTCATCGGCATCGCCCGTCCTCCTGCCGTGCTGCCGGCCGTTCCAACAGTGGTGTAGAACAACCGGGGGCCGAGCGCGCTCGTTCCAGAAAGCATCGGTTGCGCGAGCGCACCGGCCAATAGTGCGCGTTCAGCCAGCCTGCGTGTCGCCCGTAAACGTGCCGCTGGCCCATACTTCGGTTGCCGTATCGTGGAGTCCTCGGCCCATGCAAGTCCCTGCACCGCTGGTGCGCCGCAATCGCTCCCTGATCCTGTTGGTGGCCGTGGCGCTGCTTGCCCTGGTCGGGTGCGCGCCAACGGCATCGGCCGTGGTCGAGCGCGCCCACGCGGTAGGCCCGGCCGGTGCTCCGCCTGTGGCAGCGCTCAGCGTCGCCGCGCAGCCAATTCGGCAGGCTGCCGAGTCGCCGGCCGGGCGCATCCTGTTCGTGCGCGACGGCAACCTCTGGCTCTGGAACGGCGGCACCAGCCGCCAGTTCTCCGAGGGGCACACCTGGTTTCAGCCGGCGTTCTCGCCGGGTGGCAGAGAGATCGCCTACGTCTACTGGGCCGACAACTTCTCGGACATCTTCGTGATGGCCGCCGACGGCAGTACCACGCGCCGGATCACCAGGGGTCAGTCGGCAAGCCTGCCAGACAACATCTGGGCATTTCGGCCGTCCTGGTCGCCGGACGGTGAGCGCATAGCATACGTCAGCGACGCAACCTCGCAGTTCAATCAGGTGTGGCTCATCAACCGGGAAGGCGGCAACCGGCGGCAGCTTACCAGCGAGGCAAGCGGCTTCCAGTGGACCGATTCGCTGACCTGGGAGCCGAAGGGCGACCGCATCGCCGTGACGGCGGCCCGCGCGATGGGCGACCCGAGCAACATTTTCCTGGTGGACGTGGCGACCGGCTCGTCGGACAAACTGACCAATCACACCAACGGCGCATTCGACCCATCGTGGTCGCCGGAGGGCGACGCCATTGCCTACATCGGCCGGCCGACGTCGACGGGCGAACTGTGGGTGAGCAACATTGATGGCACCCAAACGGCGCACATTGACAAGCTCCAGTATGTGCGGTCGCCAGTCTGGTCGCCGAACGGTAAGTCGCTGGCGGTCCTGGCGACGCACTCCGGCATGTTTGAGATCTGGATCGTGCCGGTCAAGCGCACCGCCGCCGGCTTTGAGCTTGGCGAGCCGAAACAACTGACGCGCGAGGCCGCCGTCGATCCGATGTCCGGCCTGACATGGGCACCCTGACCTCGTGACCGCCGAACGGGCTGGCCGGAGCATGGGCGGGTCGTCACGGCGCGAACTGGCGGCGCGCCTTGCGGCCACGAAGCGCCGACTGTTCCTGCTCGGGACGGCGGTCGGCATGGTCGCGCCGCTGGTGCTGTGGGCCAGCGGGCTATCCGATGCGCTCTGGCATGTTCTGGCGCGGTGGCCGTCCTGGCTGGCTACGGTCGTGCAGACGGGCCTGCTGACGCTCCTGCTGCTGCTGATCTCGGCTCCGCAGGCGTACTACGGCGGCTTCGTAGTGCCACACCGGTACGGGCAATCAACCCAGACCTTCGGCGGCTGGCTG
>JBBQBU010000655.1:0-2934 GCA_038318015.1 Chloroflexota bacterium
CGCTGAACGACCGTATCCAGCCTGGCCTGGGCCAAACCTTGCAAATCACGGGACTCGGTGTGGGAGCGAATGCGCCGGATCACGGGGGGCGGGTGAGCATAGGCACAGACGGACTCACCCTCCTGTACGAGCCGACGGAAGTGCCGGCGCCCTCGTACATCGAGCGCTTCACGTATGAAATTTCAGACGGCGCAGAGCGGCGGACTTCTGGGATCGTGGAGATCCGGGTTTTGGAACGCGCGAATACGCTCGGCGCGCTCGTTCAGGACGACGCCTTTACGGTTTTGCGGAACAGCGTAAACAACACGCTGCCCCTGCTTCGCAATGACTTTGCTCAGCCAGGAACGGCCGCCGGTTGGGTCATCACGACAAATTCGACGACAGCTTATAACGGCACCGTCAGCATCAGCGGCCCGAACGTGCAGTATACGCCGCCCGAAGATTTTGTGGGCGTCGACACCTTTACGTACAGGGTGAGCGATGGCTTGGGGGGCACGGGTTCCGCGACAGTCCGCGTTCAGGTGGGCGCCCTGCCGACCTTGCCGGATCTCTTCGTCGCCCTGTCGGGGTCGAAGTCGAACGACTTTGATGTCGTCGCCAATGACGTGCTGTTCGATGGGTATGCAGACGAATATATGCTTGCGGATGTGTTTGGCACCACGCATGGCGGCGTGGTGATGCTGAGTCCTTGGAATACAGTCCTCTACGCACCCGCCACCGCTTATGCGGGCTTGTATCCCTATACCGAGTCATTCTTCTATACCGTTATCGACGATGTTGCGGGTGTGGCCACGGGTGTCGTCCAGGTCGTTGTTCATGAGCGGGGGAGCGACCAGAGCACGACGACGGTGACGGTGCGGGTGTTGGGACGGAACGATATTCCCGTGATCCTGAACGATCCGCCTAACCCGACGATTACGGACAAGGTGACCGCGCGGCCCTTCACCGGGGTGACGCTTGTCGAGGTGGATCAACAGACCCTGGAGCCGATCGATGTGACGGTCTCGCTTGATGATGCGGCTAAGGGAGCATTGCATGAGCTCGGCAGCTTTGTCGACCTCGGCAACAGGCGCTACAAGCTGGTAGGCGCGACGGCCGCCGCTGCCACGGCGAACCTGCATAACCTCTCCTTCGTGCCGACAGAAAATCGCATCACGGTTCCCGAAACCGAGCCGACACGCTTCACCCTTGAGGTCACTGACAACAAGTCTGCCCCGGTCACCGACACGCAGACCGTCGTCCGTGTGACGGCCGTCAACGATGCGCCCGTCATCGCCGGGGCCCGAGCAGGCCAGACCGTCTACGCGGCCATGCCGCTCCGACTATTCTCCTCGGTGACGATCACTGACGTTGACGACCTGACTCTCCAGAAGCTGACCGTCAAGGTCCAGTTGAGCAATCCGGCAAACGGGGTTCTTCAGAATCTGGGCAGCTTCGTGTCCTTGGGCAACGGAGCGTATCGGGCCACAGGGCTGACCGCGGCGCAGGTCACGCAACAGGTGCGCGCGTTAGAGTTCCTGTATGGCGCGGGCAGCGTAGCGGCGAACCAGCCTCAGCTCACCGTTTTCACGCTGACTGTCGAGGACGGTTTCGCGTCCCCGGTCACGGACAGCCAGACCAGCGTGTGGGCGTATAGTCCGTCGGAGGGCAATCTGCAGCCCACGAACCCGGTTCTGCGCAGCACCTTCGGCTTCGCGGTAGACACCTGCCAGACGTTTGCGGTGGGCGGCTCGCCTGGCGCCAACGTCAACGGCACTGATTCGGGGTCCGCGCTGGTCTATCGCCTCGTGCCCGGCACGACCAACACGTGGCAGCAGTGGCGGCAGCTCCAGCCGACGCAGGTGGACAGCTACGACAAGTTTGGTTATGCGGTGTCGATCAGCGACGACCTGATCGCGGTCGGCGCCATCGGCGACGAGGTCGGCGCCGCCTCCGTCGGCGTAGTCTATCTGTTCGGGCGCGATACAGGCGGCACCGACAACTGGGGTCTGTTGCGTCGCCTGGCGCCAACTAACTTGCCGTCGCTCAGCCAATTCGGTTTTTCGGTAGACGTAAACGGCGACCTGCTGGCGGTCGGCGCGCCGAAGGCGACGCTCTCGGGTTCGTCGCCGGTCGAGGGTGCGGTCCTGTTGTTTGGCCGCAATGTCGGCGGACCTGACGCCTGGGGAGAGATCATGCGCTGGGAGCCGCGCGGCCAGAGCAGCATCGAGTGCGGCTGGTCGGTCGCGCTCGACGGAGACCGTTTGGTCACAGGTTCGCCGCACAACAAGGCGTTCACGCCGGCCAATGCTTCGAAGGGTGCCGTCTTCTGCTTTGCGCGCGACACAGGAGGCTTGGGCGCGTGGGGCCTGAACCAGACCATCCGCCTGGGGGCAGTGACCAACGCCGACAGTTTCGGCTACAGCGTCTCAATGAAAGGGACGCTCCTGGCGGTGGGCGCGTCGACTGCGCAGGTGCCGGGCGGGACCTTCGAGGCGGGTGTCGTTTACGTATTTTCGTCGGGCACGGGCGGGGACTGGGCTCAGGCGGCGCGGCTCGACGCGGCGGTATATGGCGAGGCATACTTTGGACAGAGTGTATCGCTGAGCGGCGACCTTCTGTTCATCGGCGCCCCGGGGGCCACGGCGATCTCCGCACCCGGCGCGGCCTATCTATACCGGCGCACCGCGACGGGCGGTTCGGCCTGGCTGCTGGCGGAACGCCTGATGAACCCGGCACCCGATTCGTATAAGCACTTCGGCGGCTCGGTGAGCCTCTGCCAGACAGTGGGAATCGTGGGCACCGGTGATCGCACCTTCACGATGCGAACCCCTGACGCTAGCGCCTACATGTATCGCTTCAAGTTCAATAATGCCCCTGCGGTGGTAACACCGCTTGCGGATCAGATGGCGGAGTGGAACGAGCCGTTTGCTTACACGGTGCCCGGCGGGGTCT
>JBBQBU010000656.1:0-2927 GCA_038318015.1 Chloroflexota bacterium
GCCACCGCCACCTTCGAGGAAGGCGAGGTGGTGGGGACGGCGAGCACGACGATCTTGCTGACCGACTACGGAATGGAGCCGCCACGCGCCGGCCCAGTACTGAGCATCGAGGACGCCGTGCGGCTGGAGCTTGACGTGCGCGGGACGGTCTCGCCATCGTTGGCCGATCTGCTGACCGAACCAACCTGATTGCCCGTGTGGTAGCCGCCTGGCTCCGAGCGCGGGTGGCGCGCCTTGCCACGAGCGGTACAATCGGCCATCTGGCACAAGGCAAGGGGATCAGGCATGCAGTACGTCCGCAAGGTCGAGTTTGAGAAGTTCGCCGCCGCGCCGAATGACCGGCTCTCGCAGGGCCTCATCGACCACGGTTCCGGCGTCAGTACCTGCACCATCAACTACATTCAGACGCCCGTCGGCGGCGGCTCGCCGGCCGGCCTGCATGTCCACGATGTCGATCAGATCTTCTACATCCTGGCCGGCGTCATGAATATTGAGGTCGAAGGCAAGGAGTTCGAGTGCGGCCCTGGCTCGCTGATCGTGTTCCCAACCGGCGTGCCGCATCGGAACTGGAACGCCGGCACTGAGCCGACCGTGCATCTGGCGTTCAACACGCCCGAGCCAGACCCGAACAAGCCGTTCGCACGGACCGTGACCGCCTGACGACTGTCACGGCCTGACGGCGACGCGTGGTGCCGCCCTGTCCCTGACCCATTGTAAGGGACCGGCCGGCGCTCACGCTGGCGGTCAGTCGAAGGCGGGCCGCCCCAGTCCCGGCGGCTGCTCGCCGACCGCCAGCGTGTCGAGCACGGTGCGCCACACGTCGCCAAAGCGGCCTTCGTCGTCCAGCCAGTAGTCGAGCGTAATGAGTACCTGGGTGTGGTTCCGCCGCGCCAGCGCCATGTACGAGCAGGCCTCGCGGCCGGCGGCCACGTCGAGCCAGCGCAACGCCTTCCACGCGATCTCCAATGCGGCGCGCTGCTCCTCGATCACCTCGCCGCGCCAGGTGACGGTGCCGCGCGGCTCCCCGCCGGCCGACGCCCGCAGCAGGTACGCGACCGAGATACCTGACCAGTCAATCGGGGCCAGGTGCGTCACGGAGACTTCAAGCGCGCAGTCGTCGTCGGGCGGTTCGCGATCGCACAGTTTGACCGACTGCTCGGATGGCACCGGCATCCAGCCCGTCGGGATGTCAAAGCGAACCGCGCCCCAGTCGGCCACGAAGATCTGGTGGCCCGGTTTGGCCGACCACTTGTAGTTGGCGTCCAGCTTGTAGGTGCGCCGCTGCCAGCCCGCCATCCTGCGCCACTCCGTTCACGTCGGCTGCACCCACGCCGCTCAGGAGCCGTCGCCGGTCCTCATCGGAGGATACACGGGACAGCCTGACCGACGCCCGGGCCAGTACAGTCGATATTCGGGGCGCTGTTGTGTTCATGTGCCCATCAACATCCATGTCATCCCGAGTGAAGCGAGCTTGCGAGCGCAACCGAGGGATCTCAGATGGAGATGGGCAGCAACTCTCCCGCAACCCGCTGTAGCTCGGGCAGGTCTGCCAGCACAGCGGACAGACTGGGTGCGGGTTGGGTTTGCCAGCGGCAATCCTCTACGAGGTGGCGTCTTCGAAGGTGACGGACGGCGCGTCGGCGAAGCGTTGGCGCATCGTCTCCACGGCTTCGGGGTTCTCGTCTACGAGCAAAAAGCGCCGCCCAAGCTCAAGACAGGCCGCGCCGGTCGTACCGCTGCCGGCGAAGAAGTCGGCCACCAGCCCGCCCGGCGGCGACGACGCCTGTACGATGCGGCGGAGGATGCCAAGCGGCTTCTGGGTCGGGTAGCCTGTCCGCTCCTTGCCACCCGGCGGCACGATGGTGTGCCACCATGTGTCGGTGGGCAGCTTGCCGCGCGCCGCCTTCTCGGGCCCGACGAGGCCGGGGGCCATGTACGGGATGCGCTCCACGGCTTCGGCATCGAAGTAATACGCGGCGGGGTCTTTTACGTACACCAGGATGGTGTCATGCTTCGGCGGCCAGCGTCGTTTGGTCCGGCCGCCGTAGTCGTAGGCCCAGATGATTTCGTTTAGGAAGCAGTCACGCCCGAAGATCAGGTCAAGGAGCACTTTGCAGTAGTGCGCCTCGCGGTAGTCGATGTGGAAGTAAAGGGTGCCGTGGGGCTGGAGCACCCGCCGCATCTCGACGGCGCGCTCCTCAATGAACGACAGGTAGTCGTCGTGAATGTCGGCGTATCGACTGCGACCGAGTTTGACCGTCCGGTACCGCTGCCCCTGGAAGCCAACTCGGTCGCCGTCGTCCGCGCGCGCGGTTCTGACGCGCTGGAGCACTTGGGACCGGCCGGTGTTGAACGGCGGATCGACGTAGATCAGGTC
The DNA here is from genome assembly GCA_038318015.1 of Chloroflexota bacterium. Taxonomy (GTDB): domain Bacteria; phylum Chloroflexota; class UBA6077; order UBA6077; family JACCZL01; genus JADZEM01. The sequence goes on from JBBQBU010000656.1 coordinate 2,378, forward strand.
GATGCTGGCGTCCGAAAGGGCGCGCAGAATAGGCAGATTGTCGCCCAGGAAGACGCGGCCCCCCACCTGTTCATGGGGGACCGTTGCATCATCCTGCGAAGTCGGCATCGCTGCGTCGGTCATCGGTGTGCCATCGGGGCGTCAGCATCGAACATGGATGGCTCGGCCCAGCAGCTTTCGCGGATCAGCGGGCCGGCACCGGCGTCGCCTGCTTCTGCGGATCAGCCATGGCCGCCAGGATCGCGTCGGCGACTTCGCGGGTGGTGCAGGTGCCGCCCAGGTCCGGCGTGAGCAGTCCGGCGGCCGTCACCGCCTCGATGGCCGTCATGATCTTGGCCGACTCGCCGGGCAGCCCCAGGTGATCGAGCATCAGCGCGGCGCTCCAGACGGCGGCAATCGGGTTGGCGATGCCCTTACCCGCAATGTCGGGCGCGGAGCCGTGTACTGGCTCAAACATGCTCGGAAAGCGGCCATCCGGGTTCAGGTTGGCGCTGGCGGCGATGCCGAGACTGCCGGCCAGGGCGCTACCCAGGTCCGACAGGATGTCGGC
>JBBQBU010000657.1:0-2926 GCA_038318015.1 Chloroflexota bacterium
CAGCAGGAGGACGGACGCCGCGAACAGGCCGAGACGAGCGAGATCGCCTCTGGCCGCCACCAGCGACAGCAGGTCGGATGACGCTATGACAACACCAATCAGCACAACCGCCAACACGACGACGACCAGGGCCGCGACGCCGATAGCCGGCACCAGGGCGACCGGCCCCAGCAAGCCGGGGCTGCGGCCGCCGGGTACCCGTCCGACCCCGCCGCGCAGCCAGTCGCAGAACGCCTTTTCCCAGGCGCTCGCCCAGGCGCAGGGCTCGCGGACGCTCGGGGCAACGTCGACCGCACCGGTCGGCGTCACACGGGCGTCGGCCGGGCTGATGCCCACCCGGTCTATCGACCTCCAGGCGTTCGGCCTCAACCTGTCACAGGTCGCCCCGGCCGCAGAAGCAGCCCCAGCCGCCCCCGCTGTGATCGAAGTGCCCGGCGGCTTCGGCGCGTTGGTGGCGCAGGCGGCGCAACGGTACGGTGTTGACCCGGCGCTCGTCGCGGCCGTGATGGAGACGGAATCGAAGTTCAACCCGGACGCCATCTCACGGGCCGGCGCGCAGGGGCTGATGCAGTTGATGCCCGGGACGGCGCGCGGCCTCGGCGTGACCGACGCCAGCGACCCACTCCAGAACATCCTGGGCGGCACGAAACTGCTGGGGCAACTGACGGAGAAGTACGGCGGCAACCTGGAGTTGGCCGTCGCGGCGTACAACGCGGGCAGCGGGGCCGTGGACAAGTTCGGCGGCATCCCCCCCTACGGCGAGACCCAGAAGTACGTGCCACTGGTGCTGGGCGCCTATGAGCGGTTCAAGACCCAGTTCGGCGGCCCCGCTGCGGCAGCCGCAACGCCCGCTCCGGTCGCGCAGACCGGCAGGAGGTAGCTCGTGCAACTCGGGAACACGAAGAACGACCAGCTTATCAAGACTGCGCTGGAGGGGTTGACCGCCCGCCAGCGGACCATCGCCGACAACGTGGCGAACGTCGACACGCCCGAATTCAAGGCGACGCGCGTCACCTTCGAAAAGGCGTTGCAGCAGGCGCGCGGCACCATCGACAACCCCTTGCCGATGTTCAAGGTGCAGAACGGCGTGCCCGGCCCCGGCGTCGCCCCGGCCGACGTCAAGCCGGTGGCGATCCAGGAGACGGACCTGGGCCGCCGCAACGACGGCAACAACGTGGACATTGACAGCGAGATGCTGGAACTGTCCGACACGAACATCCGCTTCAACGCACTGGTCCAGGTGATGAGTTCAAAGCTGTCCGGGCTGCGCTACGTCATCAACGACGGCCGCCGGTAGGCACGAAGCTCGTAGGGGCGAACCGCCGGTTCGCCCGCCGGACCGCATGGCAATCAGGGAGGACAAACGATGGTTGACGGCGACGTGCAGGCGACAATCAGCGGCAACCTCCTGCGGCTGGGCGAGCTCTCGCGCGGCACGACGCGGAGCACCCGGAGCCTCCCGGACGGCGCGAACGCCCCGAGCTTCGCCGACAGCCTGGCTGAGGCCGTCGGAACTGAGGCTGTCGGCACTCCGCTCGGCCAGGCACCCGGCCGTCAGGCCGGCACACTCCCGGCCGTCTCGCTGGTGCGCCCGGAGGGCCGGCACCTCAGCCCGGTCCAGTTTGACGGTCAGGGAAACGTCGTCGCGATGAGCCGGCCGCCGGTGGACGGCGCAGCGGCAGCGTCACAGATGGCAAGCACCCAGGCGAGTACCGCAGCAGCAGCCGCCGCGCACGCGTCCGAGATCGACGGCAGCCCCGCCGACCTGAGCCTGACGGCCACCGACGCCAGTACCGACCTGTTCCTGAAGGCCACCGGCACGAGCGCCGCCGCCACGGCCAGCACCGGCGCGGTCACCGTCAACGAGTTGAAGGACTACCCGCGCCCGTCCCGCAGCGACCGCTCGGGCGTGCTCAACTGGAACTCTGTCACGCCGCCCACCGGCCGCGAGTTGGAGAACATCGTCACGGAGGCGCGGCACCGGAAGGTCGGCTGGGTCACGTTCGTGGCCGATCCGGAGTACCCGCAGGACTACATCGACCTTGCCGACCGCCTGACTGACGCGGGCATCCAGCCGGTCGCCCGCGTGCAAGACCCGGAGGGCGACCTGCCCGTGCGCGATGTCCGCGCGCTGGTGCAGGAACTGAAGGGGCACGGCGTCCACTACTTCCAGCTTTTCGACGGTGCGAACGTGACCGTCGAGACGCCGGACGGCCACGTGGACGTGCGCGAGTACGCCGACCGCTGGCTGCCGGCTGCCCGCGCAGTCGTCGAAGCCGGCGGGCTACCGGGCGTCGGGGCGCTGGACCCGCACGGCGACTATGACGACCGGGGCTTCATGCGGCAACTGCTCGGCGTAGTCAAGGAGCGCGGCGGCACGGATATCATGGGACAGTCCTGGCTGGCGTTGCGCGGCGAGACAGCCGGAACCGTCGCCACCAGCAGCGATGTGGGCGACCTCGCCGATCGAGCGTCCTGGTTTGACCGCATCAATCGGCGGGAACTCGGGCGCAGCCTGCCGATCCTGGCGACTGGCGACCCAGCCGGACGGCCGGAGCGCCTGACGCCGGGGACGGTCAGCACCGCAGCCAGCCCGACCGCCGCCGAGGCCGAGAGTGCCCTGCGCGACAGCCGCCGCAAACTGCCGGCGCTGTTCGGGGCCAGCCGGGGGACGCTCGCGCCCTCGCGCCGCTAGTCCCGCCGACCAGCGCCGCCGACCAGCGCCGCCGACTGCCCTAACCCCCCGATCCCCTCTGCCGCAAACGGGAGAGGGGGAGGCCTATCACACACCGCCGTCAGCCCGGTGCATGCCGCACCCGGCACCCGGGCTATTGCCCCAGATACGGCCCACCGCTTGGTACACTCTCGGGTATGGCGAGACAACGTGGGAAGAAGCAGGAAGACGAAGTCGCCGCGTCGCTCGAAG
>JBBQBU010000658.1:0-2923 GCA_038318015.1 Chloroflexota bacterium
GCGGCGACGATGACGATGACGCCGACAACTCCGAGCGGTCCAGTGACGACAATTCCGGCGGCGACGATGACGATGACGCCGACAACTCCGAGCGGTCCAGTGACGACAACTCTGGCGACGATGACGACGCCGATAACTCCGGCGACGATGACGACGCCGACAACTCCGAGCGATGATGATGACTAACGTTTCGTCCGTGCCGGTCGCTCGCGCGGTCCTACCGTTCGCTCTCAGCGGCCTGCAGTAAGCAGTCAGCCATCAGCGCCACCAACTCACGTTCGCGGACCACGCCACAGCGGTCGAGCGCCCTCGCCAGCGCGGGGGGGCGCTCCCGCTCGGAGCGGCGGCGGCGCTCCAACGATGTCGTGTCGGCGACCACCACGCCGATCCGCTGCTCACGGATCACCTGCGCCAGAGGTGCCAGCGTCGGGGCGTAGTAGGCCGCACGGAACGCCTCGGTCCGTTCATGGAGCGGCACGTAGTAGCCCGGCTGGTACGGAATCGCGTGTTCGTACGACGTGAGGATCGGGCGCAGGCCAAACATCGGCAACGTGTTGCTGTCGGCCGGCAGCGCCGCCACCAGCGTGTTCGGCGGCGTCTGGCGCAAGAACGCGTACAGAGCAGGATACCGCCCGGTCACATAGAACTCGCCCGGCGGCGGTGCATGGAGCGTCAGCAGCGCTACGCCGGCCAGCGCGAACAACTCGCCGCCCGCCAGCCCCACCGCGACGCGCGACCGGCTCCTGACCCACCCGAACAACCGGTCGCCCAACAGGCACCAGCAGAGGCCGCCGGCCAGCGCCCAGACGATGGGCAGACTGAACTGGACATGGCGCGCGGGCAAGTACAGCGCGTATAGCAAGGCGTGTGCTGCCGCGTACAGCAACAGCGACAGGCCGAGCAGTACCAGCAGCAGCAGGCCGTTGCCGGGCACCGCCGGCCCACGGACGAGGCGCAACCGCCCGGCTAGCATCCACGCACCCAGCAGCACGGCCAGTGCGAACGGCAGCACCAGGGCCGGCAGGTCGTCAAACAGGGGGTCTTTCGGCCCCAGCGCGAATCCGCTGCGGCTGCTCTCAAGCCAGAACTGGTACCAGTTCGCCACGAAGTACGCCGCGCGTCCACCCTGCTGGAACTCTGGCATCGCCCGCGCCTGGGCCGCAGTGACCATCGGGCCGTATGCGGCGGCCTCCAGTCGGCCCGCCACGACCAGCACCAGCGCCACCGCCGTGGCCGCGGCCAGCCAGAGTAGGTCAGGCCACGCCCGCCGCACCAGCGCCAACGTCGCCGCACGCCAACCAACCGCACTGCCACGGCTCACGGTGTCGCCAGCCGTAGCGTCCGGTGCGGCCTGCCCGGCTCGCCACAGCGCCCAGGTGCCCATCGTCAGCACTGCCAGCGCGCACCCGAGCGGGTAGAACAGGGCTTGCAGCGGCAGTACCAGCAGCGCCCAGCGCCAGCGCCCACCCGCCAGCAGCGCCAGTTGGGCCACCAGCAGCGGCATCGCGTAGGCACGCGGCGTAGCAGAGGCAATGTCGTCGTACTGCCACGCGGACCACGCCAGCAGGATCGTCCCGAGCGCGGCAGCATCAGCGCGGCCCCAGATAGCCCGCCCCAGCCCGAAGCCGGCCACCGCCAGCCCCACCGTCAGCAACAGCGGCAGCAGCTTGCTGGCCTGTACTGCGTCCATGCCCAGCGTCAGCAGCCAGTAGACGGCCCGGTAGCCCTCCGGTGCCTGCGACTCGTAGTAGTCCGCGATCCAGTCGTGCGCGAATAGCGCCGGGTCGTGCAGGCGCGGCACCCAGAAGACGTGCTGCCGAACGTCGTCGTGGACGACGAGCGGGCTATTGAGCGCCGGGCGGGAAACCCGCATCGCGAAGCCCAGGGAGACCGCGACGGTGAGCAGCAGCCAGAACGCCTGCTGCCCTTTCACCGCCGGCGGCGGCCGACGATGCGCCGAAAAAATCGCCCCAGGCCCAGCCCCTGACCAGCCGCCGCCACCAGCAGGCCGAGCCACGCCACAGCCGCGACGGCGCTGATGCCAAGCCCGAGCATGATCGGGAACGAGACGTAGCTGAACCGGACCACATGTGACCCGGCCGGTACCGCCACCAACCGCTCGACGCCGTTGGCCCGCGCGATGGGCACCTCGGCATCATCGACGTACGCCTTCCAGCCATCGTCAAATCGATCCGCCAGGATCAGGTAGCCGGGGGCCGACAGGTCGGCCTGCGCCACGATCTGCGTCGGCGTGTACTCCAGCAAGCGGGCCTCTCCCACCGGCTGGCCGGTGCCGGGGCGGATGGCGTCTGCCGGCAGCCCCTCGACGATGGCCTGCTGCTGCGGATCCCACGGCAGTTCATGCAGGCGGTCGGCGGTCGAGGGGCCGGCGGATGCGACCACGCCGCCGATGACCGAGACGCGCGGCCGGGCAGCGGCGTTCTCCAGCAGGATCGACGTCGCGTCTTCGGCGAGCAGGCGGTACTTCACCTTGTCGGCGGTCCGCACGGAGTAGACGGTGTTGTCCTCCGCGCGGACGCCCAGGCCGTACAGGTGCAGCCGGCCAGTCGGCGTGAGCGTGCGGACCTCAACGGCAACGGTGTCGAACGGCTGCACCAGCGGCACCGTCACGCCGTACAGGCGCACCGGGTCGGGCGGCAGGTTCGCGGGCTGGAGCGGCGCGAAGGCTGGCCCGGCCCAGATGACGCGCGGGCCAACGTAGTCCGCCAGCGGCCAGCCAGGTTCCGAAGCCTTGTACTCGGCCAGTTCCAGGCCGGCCCGGACGGGCACCGGCAGCCGGCCGCCGTCCGCGCCAATCAGCGTGATCTCGGCAACGGGGGTGCCGGCTTTTTGCTGGCGACTTACATCTTGGTTTCAACGTTACGCGAACTTTTCAGATAAAAAAGAATAAGTAGTGTTTGCG
>JBBQBU010000659.1:0-2908 GCA_038318015.1 Chloroflexota bacterium
TCGATGTCGATGCCGCGTCCGGTCCACAGCAGCGTTCCCAGGAACGTGACCAGCACGGCAGCAACGAGCGGTGAGAAGAGGCGCGTCAGCACAGGAGCCATGTTCTCGATCACGCTCTGCTTGGCCTCCACCAGCCAGGAATTGACCACGACGGCCCCCACCGCGCCGCACGGCAGCAGCCACGGCTCGAAGAACGGTTCGAGATCAATGCCGATGGCCACGCAGATCATCGCCATGAAGACGCCGCCCTCTCGGCCGCTCTACAGCAGGTTCCGGTGTGCGGCGTCAGGGTGCGGGCGGGGCGCTCCGGGCAGCCAGGCTGTTCGTCAGGAACTCCGAGATGTCGAGGATCGGCAGCGTCTCGTAGACGCCCTTCGCGCGCGCGCCGTCCTCCAGCATGATCATGCAGAACGGGCAAGCCACCGCCACCTGTTCCGGATCTTCCGCCTGGATCTGCTCCATCCGCAAGTGGTTGACCCGCGTGCCTCGCCGCTCCTCGAACCAGATCTTCGCGCCGCCGGCCCCGCAGCACATCGCGTTGCGCCGGCAGCCCGCGCGGACCTCTTTGCGCTCCAGGCCGGGGATGGCGTCCAGCACCGCGCGCGGCTGGTCGTAGATGTCCTGGTACCGTCCCAGATAGCAGGGGTCGTGATAGGCCACGCCGCCGCTGCTCTCCAGGGGGACGGTCGGCTGCAACCGCCCGTCGCGCACCAGTTCGGCGAGGTACTCCGCGTGGTGCCGCACCACGTAGCGCCCGCCTAGCTGCGGATACTCGTCCTTCAGCGTGTTGAAGCAGTGCGGGCACGACGCCAGGATCGTCTTCGGCGCGACAATCGGCGCGGCCACGGTCGCCGCGCCATTGGTGGAACCGGCTGGATGCGCCGCAACCGGACCATCAGCCCCAACGCGTGCCGAATCGGCTCCGGTCGTCTCGGGCGCGGCCGTCACCGGCTCCGGCACGCCCATGCCCAGGTCGTTCAGGGTCGCCACGTTCTCGCCGGCCAGGATCTGGAACAGGTACTCATTGCCGGCGCGGCGCGCCGGGTCACCGGTGCAGGTCTCACCGGTGCCCAGGATGGCGAAGCGGATGCCGGCCGTCTGGAGAAGGCCGGCCAGCGCCCGCGCCACCTTCTGGTTGCGCTCGTCGTATGAGCCGGCGCACCCGACCCAATACAGCACGTCGATCTCGTCGGCCGTCACGTCCTGGCCCAGGATCGGCACCGGTGTTTCCAGCACCTGCGCCCAGTTCGCGCGGTCTGAGCGCGGGAAGCGCCACGGGTTGCCGGCGGCCTCCAGGTTGTCGAAGAGGCGCTGTAGCTCCGGCTCAAAGCGGCTCTCCACCAGGACGAGGTGCCGCCGCATGTCGATGATCTTCGGGACGTGCTCGATCATCACCGGGCAGGCCTCCATGCAGGCCCGGCAGGTTGTGCAGTCCCACAGCACCGCGTCCGTGATGACATCCCCGACCAGTTGCGGCGCGACGGCCGTCAGCACGGAGCCGTCCGCAGTCACGTTGCCGGCCCCGTCGCCCTCGTCGCCCCGCGCCTTGCGTCCGCGAGCGAACGGGGTGGTAGGGATCCCCGGCAGCCGCGGCGGCTCGGCGGTCTTCAGCAGTTGGTTGCGAAGGTCCAGAATAAGGAGCATCGGCGACAGTGCCTTGCCGGTGCGCGCGGCCGGACAGGCAATCTCGCAGCGCGTACACTCGGTACAGGCCTGGACATCCAGCCGGTCCTTCCAGGTCAGGTCTTCCAGCTTCGACAGGCCGATGGGCGGCGGGTCTTGCTCGAACGCTTTCTCGATGTCGATAAACGACAGCGCGCCCTTCGGCTCGTGCGACTGGAAGTAGATGTTGGCCGGGGCCGCCGCGATGTGCCGCAGCTTGGAGTACGGCAGGTAGGCGATCCAGGCCAGGGCCAGCACGAGGTGGAACCACCACAGGCCCAGGTGCAGCCCACGCAGACCGGCCTCCCCGATGGGTGCTAGCGCCAGCCCCACGGTGTACCCGACCGGCGACCAGATGGCCCACGGGTCGGCCGTCGCGATGATCCTGGCCCCTTCCATCACGAAGCCGGTCAGCAGGATCACCTGGAAGCCGCCCAGAATCAACCAGTCATCGAGCAGGGTGCGCGGATCGCCGGGCCGGTACAGGCGGTCGGTGCGCGGCTCCGGCCCCCCGAAGCGCCGCCACATCGTCATCGCTAGTCCGATGACCGCGCCCAGCCCCAGGATGTCCAGCGTCAGCGACTGGAACCAGAGGTAGAAGTCGCCCTGCATGATGCGGAAGACGGGGAAGACGTGCCCCAGGTCTTCATGGATGAAGACAACGACCGTACCGATGAACAGCACCACGAAGCCCCACGAGAACAACAGGTGCGCCACGCCGCTGTACCGCCGCTGGAGCGTGCGCCCCTGCGCGACGGCGTGCGCCAGGACGGCCTTCAGCCGGTCAGCGGGCCGGTCGAAGCGGTCGGCGGGCTTGCCTACGGCCAGCAGCCGGTAGTACCGATACGCGCCGAACGCGAAGACGGCCGTGGCGACGACCACCAGGGCGTACATGATCCAGATGCCCTGGATGTTCCAGTAGACCTCGCGGGTGGGGGCGGTCGTCGGCACGAGCGGCCTCTTTCACTAGGGTGCTGGCAGCTAGTAGATTGTCAGCAGGCAAAGGTGCAGCACATGATGATAGTGCGCCCGAGGCTCCTCACCATCCCACCATGGGGCCTCTCGGCAGGGCGGCGCTAAACTAAAGCTACGCTGGGATCTCCATGGCCGTGCTGCAAGTTGGATTAGTGGGTGCCTGCACCTCGCCGATACTTCCTGTACAAGCCTGCTTCCTATGCACCACCTGCGGTTTTCACCGTGGCTCTGGTTTAGTACGACTTGGGCAGGCCCAGCACGTGCTGCCCGA
>JBBQBU010000660.1:0-2880 GCA_038318015.1 Chloroflexota bacterium
GGCGCGCGGCGGGGCAACCATGAGGTGATGGTGCGCGGTACGTTCGGCAACAATCGGCTGCGGAACGAACTGACACCCGGCCAGGAAGGCTCCTGGACGACCCACATGCCGACCGGCAAGGTGATGTCGGTGTACGACGCATCGGACCTGTACCAGCAGGCCGGCACCGACCTGATCATCATCGCGGGCAAGGAGTACGGCACCGGTAGCTCGCGCGACTGGGCGGCGAAGGGTCCGAAGCTGCTCGGCGTCAAGGCGGTCATCGCGGAGAGCTACGAGCGCATCCACCGCAGCAACCTGCTGATGATGGGCATTTTGCCGCTCCAGTTCCGCGAGGGCGAAAGCCGCGTCACGCTGGGGCTGACCGGCACCGAGACGTACACCATCCGGGGCATCGCCGACGGCGTGAAGCCGCGCCAGATCCTCCCGGTCGAGGCGACGCGGCAGGACGGCACAACGTTCGGGTTCAACGTGCTGGCCCGGGTCGACGCGCCCATCGAGTGGGAGTATTATCGGCACGGCGGCATCTTGCCGATGGTACTGCGGCGGCTGGCGGCCGAAGCGTAAGGCACCGAGAACGCCATGGGACCAGGCGGCCGGTGAGGCCAGAAGACGGCGAGCCGTGGGAGGTACTCAACAGCAAGTACCTCCTGCGGACGCCGTGGCGCTCCGTCCGCATCGACCGTCTCCGGCTGCACACCGGCGACGAAACGGACTACACCTACCTGGAAGCACCGGATGCCGCGTTCGTGGTGCCACTGACGACGGACGGGCAGATCGTGGTGGTGCGCCAGTATCGGCACCCGCTCCGGGCCTGGGTCTGGGAAATAGTTGGCGGGATGATCGGCACCGACACACCGGCCGAGGCCGCCCACCGTGAGCTTGCCGAAGAAATCGGCGGGCGCTGCCGCGAACTGATCCCGCTGGCCTCGTACTATCCCGTCGCCGGGACCATCGCCGCGCGGCACCATGCGTTCCTGGCGCTCAATGTGGAACTTGGCGAGACCGCGCACGAGCCGATGGAACTGCTCGAGATCGTCTTGCTTGACCCGGACGAAGCGTTCGCCCGGGCGCGCGACGGCCGCATCGACGAGAGCCAGTCCGCCCTGGCGCTGCTGATGGCCGAGCCGCTCGTGCGAACGTATCTGGCGGGCCAGCGTGCGGCAGCCCCGGCCCGGGCGCCCGACTAGCGCCCCGACTCCACCTGACGCAACGGGACCGATTTGTGCAAGGGCGCGACGGACAGACCATCTCCCAGATGGGATGTCCTGACAAGATCCGCACCAGTACCGTTGCAATCGGCGCAGTTTTGGGAAAGCGAGGATGGTTCCGGATGTACCATGATGAGGAATCTGATTCTGAACGAGGGTGTCGGTGAAGTACGGGGCCAGTGTTTTTGTCTTGCAGGGTCACGTGCCGTACGTTCGGCAAACCGGCCGTTGGCTGCGCGGCGAATCCTGGCTGCACGATGCCCTGGCCCAGACCTATGTTCCGCTGTTCTCGACCCTGTCTGACCTGGCCGAGCATGAGGTTCCCGCCCGCCTCACCCTGAGCATCAGCCCGATCCTGGCCGAGCAGATGGCCGATCCGCTGGTAGCGCAGCACTTCGAAGCGTACTTGCTGGAACGTGCCGAGCGGGCAGCCCACGATATCGGGCGCTTTGAGCGGGCCGGCGATCTGCACGCCACGTACATGGCCCACTGGTACGAGGACTTCTACAACCGCACGTTGGCGCTGTTTCGCGGGCGGTTCAACCGCGACCTGCTCGGGGCGGCGCGACGGCTCCAGAACAGCGGCCACCTCGAACTGGCGACTTCGGCCGCCACGCACGCGTACCTCCCGCTCCTGGAGCGCGACTCCTCAATCGCCGCCCAGCTCTCGACGGCGCTGCGTACCCACAAACGCGCCTTTGAGAGCACGCCCACGGCTGTCTGGTTGCCGGAGTGCGGCTACCGGCCGCAACGGGCCGGGTCGAACGGTGCCCCACGCGCCGGCATCGAGACGCTGCTGTCAGAGCGCGGCCTGTCCGTCTTCTTCGCCGAGACCCACGCCGTCATCGGCGGGCGGCCCGGCGGCAAGGCGATGAATGACGCCGTTGGCCCGTACGCCAGCGTCCCGAAGCGTTATCAGGTGCCGGTGCCGCTCACTTTGCCCAGCACCGACCGCACGACGTTCCAGCCATACAGCGTTGGAGACTCGACGGTGAGCGTGCTGGGGCGCAACTCGCGGTCAGGCCTGCAAGTCTGGTCGATTGCCCACGGCTACCCCGGCGACTTCGACTACCGCGAGCCGGGCCGGCGCGACGGCATCTCTGGGATGCCGTACTGGCGCGTCACCGGCGCGCGCATCGAACTGACGGCAAAGGACTGGTACCACCCGGACTGGGCCGAGGGGAAGATCAGCATTCACGCTGATCACTTCGCGCGCATCGTCGAGGATGTCCTGCGCGAGTACCATGAGCGCACCGGCCAGTACGGCGTACTGACGACCATGTGCGACGCCGCGCTGTTCGGTACCTACTGGTTCGAGGGCGTGCGCTGGCTGGGCGAGGTGATGGCACGGCTGGCCCGCAGCGAGACGGTCGATATCTGCACGGCGAGCGGCTATATCAAGGAAAACCCGCCGACGCAGCACATCGTCCTGCCTGAAAGCTCGTGGGGCATGGGCGGCCAGCACTTCACCTGGGACAACGTCGACACCCACTGGATGCTGCCGATTGTCCACGCGGCCGAGGCCCGTATGGAGCGCCTGGCGACGCAGTTCCGGCACGCCGAGGGGCCGCTGCACGACGTTCTCTCGCAGGCGGCCCGCGAGTTGCTGCTGCTCCAGGCGAGCGACTGGCCGTCGCTGGTGACGACCGGGCAGGCAGCCGAGTACGGC
>JBBQBU010000661.1:0-2877 GCA_038318015.1 Chloroflexota bacterium
GGGCACCGGCAAGACGGTGACGTTGATCCGCACGGCCGTTGACGAGGCCCGGCGGCTGTCGCCGGACGCGCGGCTGCTCTATGTCACGCTCTCGACTCGACTGGTCAGCGCGGCACAGGAGATGCTCGGCGGCGTACCGGACCTGGGGCGGCGGGTAGAAGTGGTCGGGCTGGCCGACCTGCTGGGGCGCTGGAGCGGCCTAGAGCGCAGCAAGGTGGCGGCGTCCGAGGAGGCCGAGGAGCAGGCGTTCCGTGGGTCCGTCGGCGGCTTCGCCCCGCGCGACCTGGCGGCGTGGCAGGGCTCCGACCGCGCGCTGTGGGCCGAGGTTCGCGCCTACGTGCTGGGGCGGGCGCTCCCCTTTCCCCTGACAAAGCGCAGGCTGCCGGCCGCCGACGAGCCGAGCCTGCGTGAATCGACGTACCTCGGGCAGCGCGCCAGCCAGCTCAGTTCAAAGGTTGCGCTGGCGGCCCACCGAGCCGCGCGCGGCTTCCTGGGCCGGCAGGACTTGCCGAGCATCCAGCGTGAAGCCTGGGCCGCTATCGCGCGCATCGAGCGGGGGGCGCTGGACCGCGAGTTGCGGGCCATTGGCGGTCTGATCGTGGACGAGATCCAGGATTTGACGCTGTTGCAGATCGCGGTGCTGGCGAAGGCGGCACAGCGCGCCGGTGAGCTTCAGGCGGCGGACGGCTTCGGGCACGGGCCGCTCTTCGTGGCGGCCGGCGACGAGAGTCAGGTGGTCCACCCGAGTGGCTTTGACTGGGGCTGGTGCAAAGACCTTTTGGCCGAGGTGCTGGCGACGACCCCGCATGAGGTCACGCTGCGGCTGAACCAGCGCAGCCCGGCCCCGCTCATCGAGGTGGCGAACCGCACGTCCAAGCTGTACGACGACCTGCCGCGCGAGTACCGCCCGCGCGGCTCCTCGAAGGCCGAGGCCGGCGACGCGCCCGGCGGCGATGTCGGCGAGGCCGCGCTCGCCATTGTCTCAGCCGACGACCCGGACCTTCGCGGCTGGCTGGAACTGTTGGCCGACACCCCGCATAGCGCCGTTGTCACCGCCGAGACGCGCACCTCGGCCCCCGCCGACGAGGAGCTTGACGCGGTACTCGCTGATGCGCGCTTCGACGATCTGCGCTTCACGGCCGGGTCGGTGAAGGGGTTGGACCGCCAGTACGTGGTGCTATGGGGCGCGTCGCGCATCCTCAAGGCCATCCGCGACGAGATCGAGGCGGCGAAGGAGCGCAATGAGCGGGTGCGCTACCTCGTGGCGCGGACCAGCATCGACGAGTTGCGGGTGGCCCTCAGCCGTTCCACCGAGACGCTGGTCCTGATCGACACGACGGACGCCGAGACGGACCCGTTGTTTCAGGAGATTGCTGACGACGGCCTCATCAAGCGGCGGTCCATCGCGTTCCTGCGCGCCCGCCTGGAAGAGCGCAACGCCGATGCCCGCGAGCGCGCCGTGGGCTTCCTTGATGATACGCTCGGGCTGCTGGAAGCGGACCTTGGCCGCGCGTTGCGGACACTGATCCGCTTCGAAGCGGCGCTGGCCGGTCTGGTGGATGTGGACCAGCGCCGCGAGGTGCTCGAACGGTCCATCGATGTGCGGCGGGCGGCGGCGACGGCGCTGGCGCGACAGGGGCAGCATCCGCAGGCCGCGCGGCAGTACGAACGGCTGGTAGCGATCTGCCGGGAGATCGGCCAGGACGCCCGCGCCGAACGGTACGCGGTGCTGGCCCGCCGCTACGCCGAAGCACCGCCCGGCTCGGAGGCAGCGGCGCGGCTGCTGCCCGGCCTGCTGGTGGACTACGTGCATGCCCTGGAGGGCCGAGATGCCGATGACCGGCCGGAGCGCCACTTTGAGTTGCCGCGCGCCTGGCTGGAAGAGGCCGGCGAGCTAGAGCCGGGCAACAGCAAGGCGCTGGCCTCGTTGCACGAGAGCGCGCGCCGCATGGCGGAACTGACCGGCGATGCCCGGGACGCGGAGGCCACTGAGCGGCTGGCAGACGTGCTGGCCGCCGCGCGCCTGGAGGCAGCCGACTGGGCCGGCGCGTTGCCGCTGCTGAAGGACCGAGCCGACGCCAGCCCGGAGCAGCTTGCCCGCTGTTATCAGGGGTTGCGCCGGTGGAGGGATGCGGCCCGGGCCTGGGTGGCGGCCGGTCAGCCGGCGGCGGCACTAGACGCATACCGGCGAGCGGGGGAGTTTGCGGAGGCCGCCGCGCTGGCCGAAGCGACCGGACAGACCGAGGAAGCGGCGCTGCTCCAGACGGTGGCGACGGTGCTGGCAGGCCTCGACCGCCTGGGCCGCACCGACCTGGACGCGCTGGCCGAAGAGGAAGCCGCCACGCTCTCGAAGCGCCTGCGGGATGCGGCTGACCGCCTGGGTAAGCGCCGCCGGCGCTAGTCATCAGCGCATGCACCGGGCAGGTGTGACACACTCCAGCACCACACCCGTGGCCCGCGCTCGGATGGAACGACGGGCCGCGCTGGAGGGCCGCTATGTCCGACGTGACCAGGGACGTGACCACGACCGCCGCTGACACCGTCGCCGACGCGCCGCTCGTCACCTTCGAGCAGACCGGAGCGATTGCCCGGATCACCCTGAACCGGCCGCACAAGCTCAACGCCATCGACCACCAGCTCGGCCTGGAACTGTACGACGCCTTCGCGCGCTGCGAGCCGGACCCGAGCATCCGGGCAATCATCCTGGCGGGCGCAGGCCGCGCGTTCTGCGCCGGCGACGAGTTGGGCCGTGAGTGGACCGAGGATGAGCAGGTGTCACTCGCGCGGCGTGGCTGGATCAAGCACTATGTGCAGGGGCCGGGCCGCTGGACCAGCACCGTCCGCCTGATGCGGAGCCTGACCCAACCGATCATCGCG
>JBBQBU010000662.1:0-2866 GCA_038318015.1 Chloroflexota bacterium
AGCGCCACAACTCGGCGTGCACCGGCCCGTCCGCAAACAAGAGCGCCGTCGCCTTGCCCGTCAGCGATGCCAACCGCCGGATGCTGGGGCGGTCCGTTACGATGGTGAGCGTGCGCCCGTGGCGGGCAGCTTCGGCCACCATCGCCGCACGCACGGACGCCGGAACGGCGCGCGGAAGATGTGGGCTGCGTGCGGTCTGCCGGGCGTCCAGCGCCGCCGCAAGCAGCCGGTCGTCAGGCGGCGGGTCCGCAGTGCCGGGGTCGGGCACCAGCCAGCCGACCGGACCGGCCAGCCCTGGCGGCGCGGCCTCGAAGCGCAGACGTGTCCCTGACGCCGTCGCACGTAGGCAGGCGCCCTCGACGGCTGCCCCGAGCGACAAATACAGGTCGCGGCTGGTCGGGTCGGCCACCGGCAGCGTGCGGCCCTCGTCCCAGCCGACCGCGACGCGGCCGTCAGCCTGCGGCGTGAACTGCCAGGGCTGCGTGTTGTGCGCGGACGGCGCGGCGCGCGCCCCGGTCAGCCAGGCCGGGAACGCGCTGGCCCGCTCGTCGCTGCGCTCCTGCTCGTCCGGGGCGGAGGCAAGGAACGGATCGGACGCGGGCGGCCCGGCTTCAAGGCTCACGAGTTGCCGTTACCAGCGCCGGTCAGCGCTTCGATGCTGCCTTCGTACAGGGTCAGGCGGTGGCGCGGGCGTGCCCCGAGCGCCCGCACGCTGCTGCTCGACGCGGCGTTCTCGTCTGCGATCCAGGTCACCGAGAGGGCACGGTACCGGCGGCTTCTGAGGTTGTGCAGCAACTGATGGTGCAGCACGCGCATGATGCCTTGCCCCTGCAACCGCCGCTCGACGCCCTGGATGATGAGCACGGCGTCGCGCTGCCACAGCCATCCGCCGACGCTCGGCAGCGCCCCGACGATGTGCGGCGCGCTGACACTGCCGTCGAGCCGCTTCAACAGCGGGTTGAAGTCGGGGACGGCCAGCACGAAGCCGCGCGGCACGCCGTCCATCTCGGCCACCAGCAGTAGGTTCGGGTCGAGGTAGGAGCGGTACGTGCCGACCTGAAACAGTAGCTCGTCGGCGGTCAGCGGCACGAAGTTCGCCAGTTCGGCGAAGCTCTCGTTCAGCAGCCGCCGCAGAATCTCAAGCTCCTGCTCGAAGTGGGTCATCCGTGCCGGTCGGATCGTCAGCCGCCGCTCGACGCTGAGGACGCGGTGGCGCTCGGTCAACAGCCCGTCGAGCGCCACCGAACGCACGTCGTCCAGGCGGTAGGTGGTGTGTGGGAAGATGCGGCGCAGCCCGGCCTGCTCCAGCAGCGCGGGGTAGTACGACGGCGTGTACGTCTGGTCCACGGCCGGCGGGTACTCGAAGCCGTCCACCAACACGCCCATCTCCCGCATCGCCGTCAGGTTGAACGGCCCGCGCAGGGTGTCGCAGCCCCAGGCGGCCCCGGCCTGCGCGGCGGCCTGGATCAACGTCGTCGCCGCCTCCTGGTCGTCGCGGCACTCGAAGAAGCCGAAGAACGCGGTCCGCTCGCCGTGGCGCTCGTTGTGCGGGCGGTAGATCTGCGCCAGCACCCGCCCGACCGTCTGCCCGGCCGCGTCGGTCGCCAGCAGCGCCGCAGCATCACCCTGCTGGAAGAATGGGTTCTTGCGCCGGTCCAGCAGCCGCACGAGGTCGCGGTCAAGCGGCGGCACCCAGGGGCTGGCCGATGGGTAGACCCGCCGGCGCGGGAACTGGACCCAGGCGGCGAGGTCGCGCGACGAGGTGACTGGCCGGACGGTGACAGGCACGGGACTAGCCTCCTGCCTGCGGCGGCTGGCTGGCTGGCTGCGCACTCGCGGGCGTGTGCAGGATGTACTTGCGCTTGATGCGCCCCTGGTTGACGGCGAACGGGCCGGTGCCGATGCGGTGCAGGCGGACCTGGATCTCGGCGGCCTGTGGGCTTTCAGCCAGCGAAGCCCGGAAGTCGAGGTTGGCGGCCACCAGCCGCCGCACGATCTGGCCGCGCAGTCGGGCTGACAGGTCGGCGTCCTCGGTGCTGCCGTCGAGCAACTCGACGTGGACGCACGGGCGCTGCTCGGCCTCGCCCACGTCTACGATCTCCAGGCAGAACGCCCCGAGCCGCCGCGCGTCCTGGTGGTCGGTGAACAGCGCATGCTCGATGTCCTCGGGGTAGATGTTGGCCCCCATATACGAGACGGTGCTGTCGCTGCGGCCGAACAGGTAGAGGAAGGGTAGCCCGAAGACCGGCTGCCCGGGCCGGTCAAGCACGCGGCACGGGTCCAGCCCGAACGTTCGCAGGCGGGCCAGCATCTCCGAGAAGGGGATGACGCCGCCGGCGTCGTGGATGTTGTAGCGAATGCGCGGCGAGAGCATCGGCAGCCGGTTGATGGTGATAATCAACTCGCCCTGCTCATTCGCTTCGATGGCGTAGTCGTACGGGTTGTACTGAAACAGCATCGGCAGGCGCGGGTCGTTGCCGAACAAGGCGCGCTGGAGGGCCGGGTCTTCGGCGGCGCGCTTGCGAATCCAGACTGATATCGGTAGTTCGCCAGCCACCCCGATGTCGAGGTCTGACGCGCCGTACCCCGACCAGATGCTCCGGAACCGCCGCTCCAGATAGGTCCGTAGTCCCTCGCTCATGCCCTCACCCGCGACGATGCCGTGGATGCGGAACGCTTGCCAGTCGAAGCCGCGCGTCTCGCCTTCGTCGACCAGGTGCTTGAGGAACGGCGGGTAGGCGGTGATGATGTAGCGGTAGCGCGGACCGAAGAAGTCCAGGGTGTGAAAGATCTTCTCCACGTCTGGCCCGGTCGATTTGACGAGGCCGTTCATGCGGAGCGCCTCGCCCACGTTGACGCCGGTCGC
>JBBQBU010000663.1:0-2866 GCA_038318015.1 Chloroflexota bacterium
CGCGGCGGCCTGGCGCGAGCGCATCGACATCAACCGCGCCAACCCTGAGATGCCCGCCCGCTCCAACGTGGACGACCACGGGCGACACGAGCCGACCGTCAGCGCCCCCGGCCTGGTGGAGCTACCGCCCGACACGAGCTACGTCTGCGTGGTGGACAAGGCGGGCAACGTGTTCTCCGCCACGCCCAGCGACGGCTTCGGCACGCCGATCATCCCCGGCCTCGGCTTCATCATCTCTGGGCGCGGCATCCAGGCGTGGCTCGATCCCGAGGCTCCGGCGTCCGTTGCACCGGGCAAGCGTCCCCGCTTGACCACCAACCCCTTCATCCTGTTCAAGGGCGGCAAGCCGGTCATGCCGTTCGGCACGCCGGGCGCGGACGTGCAGCCGCAGGCGATGTTGCAGTTCCTGCTCAATGTCGTCGAGTTCGGCATGGACCCGCAGCAGGCGGCCGAGGCTCCGCGCCTGTCTACCTACAGCTTCCCGATGACGGCCGACCCGCACCCATACAACCCCAACCTCTTGAAAGTCGAGCAGCGGATGGGCCGCGAAGCCATCGACGGGCTGACGGCACGCGGCCACGATGTCGTGATTTGGGAGGACTGGCACCCGGCGGCCGGCAGCGTCTGCGGCATCTGGATCGACCACGAGAAGGGGACCATGACGGCCGGTGCCGACCCGCGCCGGGTGGCCTACGCGCTGGCCTGGTAGGACGCCTTCTAAACCTCGCGCGGATGCGCGGGGACGCGCCGCGCTGCCGCTGTCGGCCCTACAGTCGGGTAGAGCCGGGAGCACTGGGCGGCCGTCATGCGAGGCTGGTGGCAGATGACCCTACTACCAGCCTCTCCTGCCGTCGCATGCTTCTTGCAGAAGGCAGTGGCGTGGCCCCGCCGCTGGCCGGCGCGGATGCCAGGGAGGCAGCCATCATGCAACGGACACCGCCCACCACGCTCGTTGTGAGCATCTTCGACGACCGCGCGGATGCGGAGCAGGCATTACACGCCCTCAAGGGGGCCGGCTACCAGGGGGACAGCGTTGGCATAGCTGCGCTGCAAACACCGCAGACATCGGAAGCCCCCGGCCACGATGAACCCCACCACATTCGGGTTGACGAGACGACTGGCTTGCTCGCGGGCGGCATTGTGGGCGGCCTGGCCGGCTGGCTGATCGGCGCGGCCACCGTCGCGATACCGGGCCTCGGCGCACTGGTCGCAGCCGGGGCGCTGGTCGGGGCGGTCGGTGGGGCGGGCCTCGGGGCGTCTGCTGGCGGTCTCATCGGGCACCTGATCGACCGTGGCCTGTCACAGGACGAGGCGCACTACTACCACGAGCGCGTGCAGCACGGCGCGATCATGGTCACGGTCCACACAGACCCAGCCCACGCCAGGGACGTGCGAACGCTCCTGCAACAGCAGGGCGGCCACGACTTCAACACGCGGCCCGCGAAGTAGCCGCTGCTAATGCCCTCACCCCTGCCCTCTCCTGCTTGCGGGAGAGGGGGCAGGGAATGAGGGACTTTGAAACTCCCGACGATTTTCTGGCAGGCTGTGCGCCCTGGCCAGGTTAGATGCGGGCGTACTTGACGATGGAGTGGCAGTTCTCGTTCCAGCGGTTGTAGCGGGTCAATGCGGTGTGCGTGACTTCGCCAACGTAGATGCTGCCCTTCGAGTCTACCCACAGCCCGTGCGGCGATGAGAAGCCGCCCGCGCCGCAGGGGTCGTCTCCGCCCCATTTGGTGATGACGTTGCCATCAATGTCGCGGATGCTCAACTCGGACGGGTAGCTTTCGGGCCAGACCTTGCCTGCGAGGCTGGTCTCACCCTTCTCCCACGACATTTCGCCGACGTAGACCACGTTGTCGGCGTCGATGTAGATGTCGCCGGGCCGGCGGACGTTCGTCCACATCCGCAGCAGGTCGCCGTTCTCGGTGAAGATCTGCATGCGGTCGTTCTCGCGGTCGCAGACCCAGATTTCGCCGTTGGTGTGCGCCCAGACGGAGTGCGGCAGCATGAACTCGCCGGGGCCGGTGCCGGGGCCGCCCCAGGAGTTCACGAGCGCGCCGTCGGCGGTGAAGTGGTGGATGCGAGCGTTGCCGTAGCCGTCCGCCACGTAGAAGTCGCCGTTCTGGGCGATGGACAGGCGGGTCGGGCGGTTGAACGGGCCAGCCCCGCGCTCGATGCTGGTCAGGTTGGAGGGGGCGTTGGCGCGGTAGCCGGTATCGGAGGGCTGGCCGGAGGTGCCGAGGGTCATCAGCACCGTGCCGTCGAGGGTGCACTTGCGGACGGTGTGGTCTGTGTCGTCGGCAAGGTACATGACGTCGTCGACGATGGTGATGCCGTGGGGGCGGGGAAACTGCTTTTCGTCGCCCCAGGCATCGAGGAACTTGCCGTCTTCGTCGTAGATGATGACGGGATGCTCGCTGCGGTTGAAGACGTAGACGCGATTCTGCGAGTCGGTTGCCACGCCTGCAACGTCGCCGTGGAACCAGCCGTCTGGGAGTTGTTCCCAGCCGTCAACGTACTCGTAGCGGTACGTGCCGTCGCCAACAATCATTGTTCGCGGCCCTCCTCTGTGAGTCCCATGGGGCATGGTAGCCCGCGCCGGCCCATTCCCCCCAGTTGCCGGCGGGCCAGCATAGCGACCGGCCGTTATCCAGCCACCGCAAGCGGAAGCGCGGCCGATGCTCACGGCCCGGCTGCCGGACTGCTGGGGACGCGGGTGCTGGTTAGAAGTAGTTGGCGGTGATGCCGCCGTCGGCGCTGATGATGGCACCGTTGGTCCATGTGGACTCGTCGGCGGCGAGGTAGAGGGCGAGGTTGACGATGTCTTCGGGGCGGCCGAAGCGCCCGGTGGGGTTGCGGGCGAGCC
>JBBQBU010000664.1:0-2859 GCA_038318015.1 Chloroflexota bacterium
CCGGCTACTACGGCGGCTGGATCGACACCATCGCCATGAGAATAGCCGATATTCAACTGGCGTTCCCGTCGATCCTGCTTGCCATCCTGATCGCCGGCGTCCTCGGCCCCAGCGTCACGAACGTCATCCTCACGCTGTCGCTGACGCGTTGGGTGACGTTCGCCCGCGTGACCCGCGCGGCGACGCTGGCCGTCAAGGAGCGCGAGTTCGTGCACGCGGCGCAGGCACTCGGCGCGAGCGACTTCCGTATGTTGCGGCTGCATATCGTCCCGTCAACCATCGGGCCGCTGGTGGTCGTGGCGACCGTCGAAGTCGGGCTGGTCATCATCGCCGAGGCCTCGCTGAGCTTTCTGGGCCTGGGCACCCCCGCCGACCAACCGTCGTGGGGGGCCACCATCGCGAACGGGCGGGCTTACCTGAACACCGCATGGTGGATCTCAACGATGCCGGGGTTGGCCTTGAGCCTGGTAGTGTTGACGGTCGGCTGGTTCGGGGACCGCGTGCGCGACCTTCTGGACCCCCGGTCGCACGGGCGGGCCTGACGCGTCTGCTGAGTATGCCTGATCGCTCCGGCGGCGCTGCCGGCGTATCCTCCCTGTGATCATTCCACCGAGCCCCTGCATGAGTACGCACCGTGCAGTGCTGCTGGTGGCAACTTCTGTGCGGACGACATTCGGGAGAGATAGCGCGATGCCGGCTGACAGGACGTTCTTCAATCTCTACAACCACGATCTCGTCCGCGTCGCGGTCGCGATCCCCGAGGTGCGGGTAGCTGACCCGGTGTTCAACGCCGAGCGGACGATCCAGTCGATGCGCCAGGCCGCCGATGAGCGCGCCGTGGTGGTACTGTTTCCGGAACTGGGGCTGTCCGCCTACTCATGCGACGACCTGTTTCACCAGCGGGCGCTGCTGGACGGCTGTAAAGAGGCGCTGGCACAGGTCATTGAGGCGTCGCGCGACCTACAACTGGTCGCGGTGGTTGGCCTGCCGCTCCAGATCGGGCACCTGCTGTTCAACTGCGCGGCCGTCGTCTCACGTGGGACGCTGCTCGGGCTGGTGCCGAAGACGTACCTGCCGAACTACCGCGAGTTCTACGAGGCGCGGCAGTTCACGTCTGGCGACGCGGCCATCCATGACCGAATCGACATCCTGGGCCAACAGGACGTGCCGTTCGGCAGTCGGACCCTCTTCCAGCTTGACGAACAGCCGCTGCTGACCCTGCACATCGAAGTCTGCGAAGATCTCTGGGTGCCGATCCCGCCGTCGTCGTACGCTGCACTGGCCGGGGCGACGGTCCTGCTCAACCTGTCGGCCTCGAACATCACGGTCGGCAAGGCCGGGTACCGCCGGGATCTCGTGGCCGGCCAGTCCGGACGCTGCCTGGCGGCCTACCTCTATTCGGCGGCTGGGCCCGGCGAGTCCACGACCGATCTGGCCTGGGACGGCCACGCGCTGATTGGCGAGGATGGCAACATCCTAGCCGAGTCGGTGCGGTTCAGCCCGGACCCACAGTTGATCGTCACCGAGTTGGATCTGGAGCGGCTGTCGCAAGAGCGGATGCGGCAGGGAACCTTCGGGCAGAACGTCCACACCGAGGCGGCGCGGGTCCAGGCGTTCCGCACCGTGCGCTTCTCGCTCGACCTGCCGACCGACGAGCACCTGCTACCCCGTCGGCAATACCAGCGGTTCCCCTATGTGCCGGGAGACCCGCACACGCGCGACGAGCGGTGTGCCGAGGTCTTCCACATCCAGGTGCAAGGCCTCGCCAAGCGGCTCAAGTTCGCCGGCCTCAAGCACGTCGTCATCGGCGTCTCGGGCGGCCTCGACTCGACGCACGCGCTGTTGGTGTGTGCCCGCGCGATGGACCAGCTAGGGTACCCGCGCGAGAACATCCTCGGCTACACCATGCCCGGCTTCGCCACCAGCAGCCGGACGCTGGAACAGGCCCACCAGTTGATGAAGGCCGTCGGGTGCAGCGCCCAGGAGCTGGACATCCGGCCAAGCTGCCTCCAGATGCTGCGTGACCTGGGGCACCCTTTCGTGGACGGCCGGCCGGTCTACGATGTGACTTTTGAGAATGTGCAGGCCGGCGAGCGAACCAGCCACCTGTTCCGCCTCGCCAACTTCCACAACGGCCTTGTTGTCGGGACCGGCGACCTGAGCGAGTTGGCGCTCGGCTGGTGCACCTACGGCGTCGGCGACCATATGTCGCACTACGCGGTGAACGCCAGCGTGCCGAAGACGCTCATCCAGCACCTGATTCGCTGGGTGGCGGAGGTGGGCGAGTTGGGGATGGATGCCAGCACGACGCTGCAAGCCGTCCTCGACACCGAGATCAGCCCGGAACTGGTGCCGTCTGGCGGGCCGGAGGATATCGGCGCGTCGCAGCCGTCGCAGTCCACCGAGGCGAAGATTGGGCCGTACGAGCTGCATGACTTCACGCTGTACTACACGCTCCGCTTCGGCTACGCGCCACCGAAGGTCGCGTTCCTGGCTTACGCGGCCTGGAGTGACCGCACGCGCGGCACCTGGCCCGGCATCCCTGAGGACCGGCAGCGCCAGTACCGGCTCGACCAGATCAAGGCGAACCTGGGTATCTTCCTGTACCGGTTCTTCCAACTGAGCCAGTTCAAGCGAAGCTGCATCCCGAACGGGCCGAAGGTCGGGTCTGGTGGGTCGCTGTCGCCGCGCGGCGACTACCGTGCCCCGAGCGACGGTGAGGCGGCTCTCTGGCTCCAGCAGTTGACGCGCATCCCTGACGACGCCTGAGCAGATGGTGCGGGCCGGTCCCGCCCGCTTCTTGGGTGCGGTGGACTGAAGCCACCGCCTCCGGGCCGCTGACCCCAGCGCTTCTGTAGC
>JBBQBU010000665.1:0-2839 GCA_038318015.1 Chloroflexota bacterium
TGCCGGTGTTCGCGCCGCCCGCGAGGTACTGGTAGCGGTAGCCGAACGGTGCCTGCGCCTTCAGGGCCGCAGCCCCGCCCGGCGCGTCGGCCTTGCCGATCGGCAGCGTGCTCGGCCACCCACTCGGCAGCGGCGGCAGGCCGGCCTGGGCGTGCGCTTCGGGCACCACCGGCAGCAGCCCGGCCGCGCCTTGATCTCCTGGCTGGGCCGCCAGAAACGGTATGAGCGTCGCCGAGAGCAGGAGCGATAGCACGAGCAGCGCGTTGGTGAGTTTGCGGTACATTGACCATTCCTGCGCGGCTGGCAGCACCGCGCTCGCTACATTTCAACGTCACGCGCCCTGGGATGGTGACGGAAGATACAGGATGGAGGGGTACCCAGGATAGCTATATGACTGTATGTCTGCTTGATGGTGGCGTGACGCATGCCGGATCATCAACGGCATGAGTTACGGCGCGGCAGAACCTGAGCACCTCGGCTCGATGCAGGTGCCGGTAGACCTCTGGTACGGTGGGCACGATACCAGCACCGTCCACTCGCCTGACCTGGGCGTGACGCTGGCCGGCCGCATCCCGCCCGCCCGGCGCTACTTCCTGGCTGACGCCGGCGGCTCGCTGTTGTGGACGCACGCCGAGCCGATCCTGACCTCGGTGCTGCAACGCGGTCGGCACGGATGCCGCCGACCGTACGGCTGTCAGATCGCTAACAGCCGCCGCGACAATTGACGGAATCCGCTCGTTGAGGACGGTATGCTGTCGCCGGAGCGGGGGGCGTCATGAATGACACGTCATGCAGTGACGGTACGCGCTGGGGCGCTGCGCCCGCTGAATTGGACGGCCAGGGTGGTGCACTATGCGGTGGATGAGCCTGAACCGAGCCCGGCGGTCGCTGATGCCGGTGCTGATGGCGCTGATGATCGGCCTGGGTGTGGGGACTGGCGCGCCGGCACCCACGACCGCGCGTGCCAGCCAGTCCGCGACCGCCGTTGCCGCCCGCCCGACTTCCTGGCCACCGTTCATCATCGGGGCCAGCTACCAGGGGCCGGCCACTCGCTCCTGGCGAGGCGACTACTGGGCCTGGTGGGCTGACGACCTGTTCGACCGCCAGATGGTCAGCGACGACTTTGCGCGGGCTGCTGCTGCCGGCCTGAACACGCTGCGGCTGTTCGTGCAACTGGAGTTGCTGCGCGAGATCCGTGAAGACAACTGGTCGAAGCTGGACACCGTGCTTGACCTGGCCGATCAGCATGGCCTGCGCCTGATCCTGACGATGGGCGACTACGAGGAGCCGCGCGTCGCCACCCTCAGCCGCATGGACGCCGCCATCAGCGCGCGCTATGCCGGGCGTAAGACGATCCTGGCCTACGACCTCCGCAATGAGCCGACGTTCTGGCTGATGCAGTCGGCGTCCTACCCGAACAACCAGAAGCCGCCCCTGCTCAGCCGCAAACTGCTAGACCGCTACGGCGAGCAGGCGGCCAACCACTTCATCGTGGCCTTCAGGGCGTCGAACGAGGGGCAGCGCGGCCCCCTCGCCATCCCGGAGCGGTTCAGCGAAGACGAGGCGTACGTCTACCACAACAACTGGATCATGTCGTACAAGCTGTCGCTTGAGGCGTCTGACTGGGCGAAGCGGACCGGCCGCTCTGACCTGGAGTTTTTCGGCTCCCCGGAGGCCGCGCGCTGGAAGCCGCTGCTGGAGGCGCTCGACGCGACCTACGCGGCGTGGCTGGAACCTCGCATCAAGGCGATCCGCGCGGCCGACCCGAAGGCGATCATCACGGTCGGCCACCACGACGCGCTGATGGCTGCGCTGCCGACGAACACGCAACTGGATGTCCTCTCCTTGCACCGGTACGTCCCGCCAGGGCCGGACGGCCTGGCGGATCAGCGACGGCAGGTGCAGGTGCTACGGACGCTGTTCCCGGACAAGTTGGTGATGATGGGCGAGTTTGGGCACCGCGCGACCGAGATCGGGGACGAGGCTGCCGCGGTTGAGGAGTCTGCGACGTGGCTGCAACTGCTGGCTGACGGATACGCGGGCGGCCTGAAGTGGATGCTGAACGACACCCGCGACGGCACCGACTCGATGGGCCTGTATCGCATGGACGGCTCGCCGCGCCCCATCGCGCACGCGGCGGCGCTCATCGCGCGGCTGGCGCTGACGCCGGACCCGCCCAACTCGACCCCTGGCATGACGTTCACGGTGGCCGCCGACGCCGCCGGCGGCACCTGCTATCGCTTCACGCGCGGCGACGTGCTTGCGCTCGGGGGACGGTGCGGTGCGTCTGGGGCACCAGTTGAACTGCTCGACGCCGCCCGCCAGATTTTCGCGGCACGAACTGGCGACGGCAGCTACGTCGTCGGCGTGACGGCCCCGACGCGCCTCCTGTTTCGTGGTTCGGCGGCGGGCGGCGCGGTGCGCTGGACGCTGGCAACCGACGGGACCGTGTTGGCAACGTTGCAGCCGACCGGGGCCGGGCCAGTGACCATCGACCTTGAGGCCGGGCGCACCTACCAGCTCACGCCTAGCAGCTAACCCCGCACCCCCGACGCGGGAGTGGCTTCACGAGATTGGTGTGAAGACTGGCAGGCGTCCGCACGCTCTGCCACCTTCGCGCCGGGTGCGGTTCAGCATCGTGCAGGGCCAGCGCGAGGGGCCGTGGCGGTCGCTCTACGACACGCACCCTCATGAGTTGACATCTGAAGGGCACCCCTTCCCACTTCCCACCAATCCCGTGTCGATGGCCGCTGTTCAGCCGTAGCCGGGCGCACAAAGAAGCGGGGGGGGGGCCAACGGGGCGGGCGGCGGTGAGGGGTAGGCCGGGGGGGTATGGGAG
>JBBQBU010000666.1:0-2832 GCA_038318015.1 Chloroflexota bacterium
GCATGGTGCCGCGCGGCGATGGTCCCGGGGACGGGATAGTACGAGGCCAGCGGGATCAGTTCGCGGCAGCGCCCGCCGATCTCTTCGGCAAGCTCGCGGTGGCCGGCCTCGGCCGGTGTGTCGGTGCCGATCATCCCGCCAACTATTTCCCAGACCCAGGCTCGGAGCGGGTGGCGATACTGGCGCACCACCACGATCTGCCCATCCGTCGTCAGGGGCACCACGAACGCGGCATCCGGTGCTTCCAGGTAGGTGTAGTCCGTTTCGTCGCCGGTGTGGAGCCGGAGACGATCAACACGGACGGAGCGCCACGGCGTGCGCAGGAGGTACTCGCTGTTGAGTACCTCCCACGGCTCGCCGTCTTCCGGCCTCACCGGCCGTCCGATCCCATGGAGCTTTCGGTGCCCTACGCTTCGGCTGCCAGCCGCCGCAGCACCATCGGCAAGATGCCGCCGTGCCGGTAATACTCCCACTCGATGGGCGCGTCAACTCGGGCCAGCACGTTGAACCCGAACGTCGTGCCGTCCTGGCGCGTGACCTCGACTGGGAGGATCTGGCGGGGCTTCACACCCTCGGCGATGCCCCGGATGGTGAACGTCTCGGTGCCGGTCAGCCCCAGCGTGACGCGGCTCTCGCCTTCGCGGAACTGGAGCGGCAAAATGCCCATCATCAGCAGGTTGCTGCGGTGGATGCGCTCGTAGCTCTCAGCGATGACCGCCTTGACGCCGAGCAGCTTCGGACCCTTCGCCGCCCAGTCGCGCGAGCTACCGGTGCCGTACTCCTTGCCCGCGATGATGATCAGGTCGGTGCCGGCCTGCTGGTACAGGTCCGATGCGTCATACACCGACATCACCTTGCCGGTCGGCATGTGGGTCGTCCAGGAGCCTTCCTGGCCGGGCGTCAGTTCGTTCCGCAGCCGAATGTTGCCGAACGTACCGCGCACCATCACCTCATGGTTGCCCCGCCGCGCGCCGTAGCTGTTGAACTCGGCCGGCTCAACGCCAAGCTCCGTCAGCAGCCAGCCGGCGGCGCTCTTGTTCGAAATCGACCCGGCGGGCGAGATGTGGTCGGTCGTGATCGAGTCGGCCAGCTTTAGCAGGACGTGGGCGTTCTCGACATCCTGCGGCGGAGGCGGCACCGGCGCAAGGTCGCGGAAGTACGGCGGCTCCTGCACGTAGGTCGAATGCACGTTCCAGTCGTAAAGGTCACCAGTCGGGACTTTCAGCGTCTGCCAGAACTCGTCGCCCTCGAACACGCTGGCGTAGTTCTTCGAGAACACCTCCGGCGTGACGGCGGACTGCACCACGTCCCGGACTTCCTCCTGCGTCGGCCAGATGTCGCGCAGGTACACCGGGTTGCTGTTTGCGTCGTTGCCGATTGGCTCGGTCGTCAGGTCGATGTCCACCGTGCCGGCCAGCGCGTACGCCACCACCAGCGGCGGCGACGCCAGGAATGAGGCCCGCACCTGGGAGTGCACACGGCCCTCGAAGTTGCGGTTGCCGCTGAGGACCGACGCAACAATCAGGTTGTGCGCGTCGATGGCGTCCGAGACGGCCGGGATCAGCGGGCCACTGTTGCCGATGCAGGTGGTGCAGCCATAGCCGACTGTCTGGAAGCCGAGGGCATCCAGGTACGGCTCGAGGCCAGCCCCCTTCATGTAGTCCGTGACGGCACGTGACCCCGGCGCCAGACTGGTCTTGACCCACGGCTTCGGGTGCAGGCCGCGCTCAACGGCCTTCTTCGCCACGAGGCCGGCTGCCAGCATCACGCTCGGGTTCGACGTGTTCGTGCAGGAGGTAATGGCGGCAATCACGACCGAGCCGTGATCGACCGTCACCGTTTCGGTGGCGTTGATGGCGACATCGACCGGGTCGGGCGTCAGGTCAACGTTGTCCGGCGAGGCCGGCAGGCCGGCCTTCCGTGAGTCGGCGGTACCGACTTCCACGGTCGTTGACTGCGCCGGCATCGGGTCGGAGGCCGGGAACGTCTCAGCGACGGCCGCTGTGGCCGCGGCTTCCTTCCTCGCTGCGCCATTGCCAAGCTGCGTCTCGTACGCCGCGTGGAACGCCGTACCGACCTCGGCCAGTATGACGCGGTCTTGCGGTCGGCGCGGGCCGGCCATGCTCGGCTCGATGATGCCCAGGTCAAGTTCCAGCAGGTCGTCGTAGATCGGGTCGGGCACCGAGTCCAGCCGGAACAGGCCTTGTTCCTTGGTGTACCGCTCCACCAGGTCGATCAGCTCGTCGGAACGGCCGGTCGTCCGGAGGTACGCCAGCGTCGCCTCGTCAACCGGGAAGTAACCGGCCGTCGCGCCGTACTCGGGGGCCATGTTGCCGATGGTTGCGCGGTCGGCTACCGGCAGTTTTGCGAGGCCGGGGCCGCAGTACTCGACGAAGCGGCCGACGACGCCGTGCTTGCGCAGCATCTGCGTGATTGTCAGCACCAGGTCCGTCGCCGTCGCGCCCTCTGGCAGCACGCCGCTCAGGCGCACGCCGACGACTTCCGGCACCAGCATGTAGAGCGGCTGCCCGAGCATCGCGCCCTCAGCCTCGATGCCTCCAACTCCCCACCCGAGCACGCCGAGCCCGTTGATCATCGTCGTGTGCGAGTCCGTGCCGACGAGAGTGTCGGGGAACGCCACCGTGTCGCCGTCAACGGTGCGCGTCTGCACGACCTTCGACAGGAACTCCAGGTTGACCTGATGGCAGATGCCCGTGCCCGGCGGCACCACCGTCATGCCGTCGAACGCCTGCTGCGCCCAGCGAAGCAACTGGTAGCGCTCCAGGTTGCGCTCGTACTCCTTCTCGACATTGCCGGCATACGCGAGGTTGG
>JBBQBU010000667.1:0-2828 GCA_038318015.1 Chloroflexota bacterium
GGTGCGGGCCGAAGACGTGGGTCGGCCAGGAGCCGCGCTGCCGCGTCCAATAGTAGAAGCGCATTCGGCCCAGCGACGTGGCAAGGTCCGGCGCGGAGATCGGATCGGTCCCCACACGGCTCCAGGCGTCTTCATCGGAGATCGTCGGCATCCGGTTGTAGAAGTCGTCCGGCTTCGCGTACCAGTCGCCGGCGATGTCGCCATAGCCGTAGTACGAGACGATGGCCGTTGGGCGCGGCGACACCATGAACCCGGACATCAGCGCAAGGTAGCCGCCCGCCGATAGCCCCACCACGCCGACGCGGGCAGGGTCCAGCCCGTGCGCCGGCCCCTGCTGTTGGACCCACCCGAACGCATCCTTCACGTCGTCGAGGATGGCCGGCAGCTTCGTCTCCGGCGCAAGGCGGTAGTCAATCACCACCACCGCCAGGCCGGCCGCGAGGCACTGCTCCAGGATGCCCGTTCGCTGGTAGATCGAATCGCGGCCAAAGGCGATCAGCGCTCCGCCGTGGAGCCAGACGACGACCGGAACGGGCTGTTCACCGGCCGGACGGAAGAGATCAAGCTTGATCTCGTGGTCACCAGCCACCTTGTACGTCACCGTCGTTGGGAAGGGTGTCACCACGGGCGCGCCTCCAGCAGTTTCGCGATTCTAGCAAGATGGACGCTGCCGCCGGCCCTGTTGACGATGGCCCCACCGCGCGCCCTACAATCGACGCATGGAACACCTGTTCGTGGCGGTCGCATGAACATCCCGCAGATCGTCGAGCATCTGCTGAAGTCGCGCGAGCACAGCGACAACATCGCGGCGTTCAGGCACAACCCCGCCCGGCCGCCGAAGTATGCGCCGCTACCGGACGGACTGGACGGTCGCCTGCGCGCCGCCTACGATGCGCGCGGCATCCGCGAGTTGTACACGCATCAGGCGCAGGCCGTCACGCACGTCCTGGCCGGGCGCAACGTCGTGGTGGTGACGCCGACGGCCAGCGGCAAGACACTCTGCTACAACCTGCCTGTCCTCGACGCTATCCTGAAAGACCCGAACGCCCGCGCCCTGTACCTCTTCCCAACGAAGGCGCTGGCCCAGGATCAGGCGAACGAGTTGCACCGGCTGGTCGAGCAGACCGGCGCGGACATCAAGACGTTCACCTACGACGGCGATACCCCGTCCACCGCCCGACGCGCCATCCGACAGGCCGGGCACGTCGTCGTCACGAACCCTGACATGCTGCACACCGGCATCCTGCCGCACCACGACAAGTGGGTCCGCCTCTTCGAGAACCTGCGCTTCGTGGTGGTGGACGAACTCCACCATTACCGGGGCGTCTTCGGCAGCCACGTCGCCAACGTGCTGCGCCGGCTGCGGCGTATCTGCGCGTTCTACGGCAGCAATCCGCAGTTCATCTGCTGCTCGGCCACCATCGCCAACGCCGACGAGCTTGGCCGCCAACTGGTCCAATACGGCTCGATGGTGCAGGAAGACGCCGCCGATGCGCCGTCCGCGATGCTGGCCGAGCGCGCCCAGCACCTTGTCGATCTACCGCTGGCGCTGGTGGACGAGAGCGGCGCGCCCAGCCCCGAGAAGTTCCTGCTGTTCTACAATCCGCCGGTCGTCAACAAGCAGCTTGGCATCCGGCGGTCGTCCACGCTGGTCGCCCGCACCCTGGCGACGGCGTTCCTCTCGAATAATCTCCAAACAATTGTGTTCGCGCGCAGCCGCCTCAACGTCGAGATCCTGTTGCACTATCTGAAGGAAGCCGCGAAGAAGCGCCACCTGGACCCCGACACGATCAAGGGGTATCGCGGCGGTTACTTGCCGCATGAGCGCCGAGCCATCGAGCGCGGCATTCGTGACGGCTCGGTGCGCGGCGTCGTCGCCACGAACGCGCTGGAGCTTGGCATCGACATCGGCGGCCTGGAGGCGGCCGTCTTGACGGGCTACCCCGGCACGGTCGCCTCGACGCTCCAGCAGATGGGGCGCGTCGGCCGGCGGGATCAGCCGTCGGTCGCGGCGCTGGTGCTGTCGTCGTCACCGCTCGACCAGTTCATCGCGAGCCACCCAGATTACTTCTTCGGCCGCACGCCCGAAAGGGGTCTGGTCAACCCGGCCAATCTGGTGATCCGCGCCAACCACCTGCGCTGCGCCGCCTTCGAACTGCCGTTCGAGGCCGGCGAGCGGTTCGGCGGCCCGGCCACGGACGAGTTGCTGCGCTACTTCGAGGAAGACGGCGCGCTGCACTACAACGGCACCAGCAAGAAGTGGTACTGGGCCTCCGAGCGGTTCCCGGCCGAGGCGGTGAGCCTCCGCACTGCCGCCGCCGATAACTTCGTGATTGTGGACACGACGATCACCGGGCAACCGCGCGTGATCGGCGAAATGGACCGCTACGCCGCGCCGATCTACCTCCACGAGGAGGCGATCTACCTGCACGGCGGCCGCCAGCATCAGGTGGAGAAGTTAGACTGGGAGGAGAAGAAGGCGTACGTCCGACAGGTTGAGGTGGACTACTACACGGACGCGGAGCTTGCGGTGCACCTGCAAGTGACGGACGTGTTCGCGGAGGAATCGGGAACGGCCCTCACCAGCCCACCATGGGGCCCCGTCATCCCCACGGCCCCCCCGCTCCCGGGCGCGGCCCCCACCCCCCGGCCCCCTCTCCCGCAAGCGGGAGAGGGGGAGCAGGCTGCGCCCGACGATGCGCCGTTCACGCCCGACGATGCGCCGATTCGGGGTGACGCCGCACCGGCCGCGCTACCGGCCCCCCAAAACCCGATACTTGACACCCAAAACCCCGCGCCTGCCGAAGACGGTCCAATTACCCCCCCTC
>JBBQBU010000668.1:0-2818 GCA_038318015.1 Chloroflexota bacterium
CGGCGGGCCATCAAGATCGCGGCGACCCCGCCGATGGGGCCGGTCTACGTCTGCCTGCCGCAAGACGTGATGGACGAACTGGCGACCGAACCGGTCTTCCCGACCTCCATCCCCACGACCTACTCGCTGCCGGCCCCCGAACTGGTGGAGCAGGCTGCCGACATGCTGGCCTCGGCCGCCCGCCCGACGCTCTACGTAGGGGATGGCATCGCCTGGGCCGGCGCGCAGCCGGAGCTTTCCCGCCTCGCCGAGATGCTGGGCGCGGATGTCTGGGGCGCGGACAGCGGCGAACTGAACATGCCGTACGACCACCCGCTGTGGCACGGCCAGACCGGCCACATGTTCGGACCGCAGAGCCTGCCCATCACGCAGTCCGGCGACGTGAATCTCGTCGTCGGGACGTACATCCTGCCGGAAGTCTTCCCGGAACTGGGCAGCATCTGGGCGGATGGCGCGCAGACGATCCACGTGGACCTGAACGCCTACGAGATCGCCAAGAACCACCCGGTTGACCTGGGGTTGGTGGCCGATCCGAAGCTGACGCTGGCGGCGCTGGCCGACGCGCTGGAAGGCAAGCTGTCAGCGGCACAGCGGGCAGCCGCCCAGACGAAGATCGAGCAGGCCGGGGCGAAGAAGGCCGCCCAGCACGAGCAGGTGCTTGCGACAGACCGCGCGCGCGGCGACGCCACGCCGCTGCACTTCTCCCGCCTGATGATGGAGCTTGCGCCGCGCCTCCCTGAAGACGTGGTGGTCTTTGACGAGGGGCTGACCTCCTCGCCGGAGCTGACGCGCTGGCTCACCCCGACGAAGGTCGGCAACTTCTTCCAGACGCGCGGCGGCTCACTTGGCGTCGGGCTGGCGAGCAGCATCGGCGTCCAGGCGGCTATGTCGGGCCGGACGGTCTTGGCAGTCTCCGGCGACGGTGGCGCGATGTACACGATCCAGGCGCTGTGGTCGGCGGCCCGCCACAACCTGCCCATCAAGTACATCGTCTGCAACAACCGGTCGTACCGGCTGCTCCAGGCGAACATCAGCCAGTACTGGGGCGAGCAGGGCGTCAGCGACCGGCCTTTCCCGATCAGCTTCGACCTGTCGAAGCCGGACTTGCAGTTCTCAGTGATGGCGAAGGCGCTCGGTGTGGCCGGACGGCGGGTAGAGACGGTGGCCGACATCGTTCCGGCCATTGAAGAGATGCTCGCGCACCAGGGGCCGTACCTGCTTGACGTGGTGCTAGAGGGGAACGTTCACCCAGAGCTGATCGGCGTGCGCTGCGGCCAGTAGTCAGGAAACCCTCACCCCCCAACCCCCTCTCCCACACGTGGGAGAGGGGAGACAGGCTGGTGCTCCCCGTCTCCCGCAAGCGGGAGACGGGTCGGGGGTGAGGGGTTCGCTGGAGGTAAGGGACACCAGGATGATGGGGAGACAGCAGATGGATCTAGCAGGCAAGAAGATCGCGATCCTGATGGAGAGCGACTACTACGAACATGAGATCTGGTACTATCACTACCGCTTCCTCGAAGAGGGCATCGACGCCCGCTTCGTGAGCAAGCTGTGGGGCCAGCCGTCGCTGACGTTCACGGGCCACGAGTACAAGGCACCGTTCGTCTGCGACAAGAGCTTTGAGGACATCGACGACGCCGAGCTTGACACCTACGCGGCCGTCATCGTGCCGTCCGGCATCGTCTCCGACCGGCTCCGCTGGACCGAGGACGTCAGCAAGTTGCCGGCGGCCACCGAATTCTTGAAGCGGGCCTTCGCTCGGCCGCAGGTCATCAAGGGGATCATCTGCCACGGGCTGTGGCTCGCCGCGCCAGCAACCGAGCTGGTCAAGGGCCGCCGCCTGACCTGCCACAACAACCTGCACGGCGACGCCCTGGCCTACGGTGCGGTCTACGTGAACGAGGACGTGGTGGAAGACGGCGACCTGATCACGGCGCGCACGGGCGGCCACGCCCACCTGCTCGCCAAGGCCATCATCGAGCGGCTGAAGGCCGGCTGAGCGGAAAGGGAGTCTCTATGACGGCACAGCTTGATCCGCCACGCGCTACCTCGGCGCACATCCCGCCGCAGACTATCGACCCGGTCGCCTCAGCCAACGCGCCCTGCCTCGTCGAGGCCGGCGCG
Organism: Chloroflexota bacterium; assembly: GCA_038318015.1. Lineage (GTDB taxonomy): Bacteria > Chloroflexota > UBA6077 > UBA6077 > JACCZL01 > JADZEM01. The sequence goes on from JBBQBU010000668.1 coordinate 2,125, forward strand.
CCGCACCCGCTCGGCGCAACCGTCGATGCGGACGGCGTGAACTTCTCGATCTTCTCGGAGCACGCGGACGGCATCGAACTGCTGCTCTTTGACGAGCACGATTCGGTGGAGCCGTTCCAGACGATTGTGCTCGGGCCGCCGCTGCACCGCACGTTCCACTTCTGGCACTGCTACGTGCGCGGCCTCAAGCCGGGCGTCCACTATGCGTACCGCGCCAGCGGCCCGCAGGACGTGAGCGGGCGCGGCTTCCGCTTCAACCGCAACAAGGTGCTCCTGGACCCGTACGCGAAGGGCATCACGACGAGCCTGTGGGACCGGGGGGCGGCCTGCACCCCGGATGACAACCTGGCCCAGTCGATGCGCGGCGTGGTCATCGACCTGGACGACTACGACTGGGAGGGCGACAAGCCGCTCAACCGGCCGATGTCCGAGACAATCGTCTACGAGATGCACGTCGGCGGCTTCACCAAGTCGCCAAGCTCGGGCGTGAACGACCCTGGCACCTTCGCCGGCATCGTTGAGAAGATCCCGTATTTGCAGACGCTCGGCGTGACGGCCGTTGAACTGCTGCCGATCCACCAGTTTGACCCGAACGAGAACGCGAAGCCCAGCCCGACCGACCCGAGCACGATGCTGACGAACTACTGGGGCTACAGCACCGTCGGGTTCTACGCGCCGCACAGCGAGTACTGCA
>JBBQBU010000669.1:0-2817 GCA_038318015.1 Chloroflexota bacterium
CGGCACGGTGGTGACGGGGCGCATCGAGCGCGGCCAGGTCAAGACCGGCGACGTGATCGAGATCATCGGATTCGGCCCGACGCGCTCGACAACCGTCACCGGCGTGGAGATGTTCCAGAAGACGCTGGACTCGGGGCTGGCAGGCGACAACGTCGGCTGCCTGCTGCGCGGCATCGACCGCGAGGACATCGAGCGGGGGCAGGTGCTGGCGAAGCCGGCGTCGATCAAGCCGCACACGAAGTTCGCGGCCGAGGTCTACGTGCTGTCGAAGGAAGAGGGCGGCCGGCACACCCCGTTCTTCAACGGGTACCGCCCGCAGTTCTACATCCGGACGACCGACGTGACCGGCTCGATCGGCCTGCCAGAGGGCGTCGAGATGGTGATGCCGGGCGACAACATCCAGATGCAGATTGAGCTGATTACGCCCGTGGCCGTCGAGGACGGCCTCCGGTTCGCCATCCGCGAGGGTGGCCGCACGGTCGGCGCCGGCGTCGTCACCAAGATCAACGAGTAGGCAGTCAAACGTGGGGGCCGAGATTGTCGGCCCCCACCTCTTTGGCCCCGGAGTACGAGGAAGCACACGCATGGCGAAGCAGCGGATTCGCATCCGCCTCAAGGCGTTCGATCATAAGATCCTGGACCAGTCGGCCTCGCAGATTGTTGAGACGGCCGAGCGAACTGGTGCCCAGGTGGCAGGGCCGGTGCCGCTGCCGACGCGCATCGAGAAGTTCTGTGTGATTCGGTCTCCCTTCATCGACAAGGACTCGCGTGAGCAGTTCGAGATGCGGACGCACAAGCGCCTCATCGACGTGCTGGAGCCGACGTCGCGGACGGTAGATGCGCTGATGCGGTTGAACGTGCCAGCGGGCGTAGACATCGAAATCAAGCTGTAGCCGGGCGGGCAGCCACCTCTCGGTGCGCGGCGGCTCACCGCGACGAAAGTCGGGGTGGGCTAGCCTGTGCGCTGACGTGGCCGGAAGCGGGTGAACCGTGATTCAAGGGATACTAGGGCGGAAGCTGGGCATGACCCGGCTGTTCGACGCGACCGGAGCCGCCACCGCGACGACCATCGTCGAGGTTGGGCCGTGCTTTGTCACGCAGATCAAGACGCTCACCGACGACGGCTACGAGGCCGTCCAGCTGGGGTTTGATCAGGTCCGTCAGAACAAGTTGAATAGCCCCCAGCGCGGACATTTGAAAGATGGCATTCCGCCGGTCCGTGTGCTGCGCGAAGTGCCGGTGACAGATCTGGAAGAGGTGACGCTGGGCGACCGAATCGACGCTGGCATGCTGCGGCAAGGCGAGCGCGTGGATGTCGTCGGCACCTCGAAGGGGAAGGGTTTCGCGGGCGTGATCAAGCGTCACGGCTTCGCGGGTGGCCCGAAGACGCACGGCCAGTCTGACCGCTGGCGCGCGCCTGGTTCGATCGGCTCGGGCACGACGCCAGGGCGGGTCATGAAGGGCATGCGGATGGCCGGTCACATGGGCGACGAGCGCGTGACCGTCCAGAACCTCGAGATCCTTCGGGTCGACGCAGAGCGCAACCTGATTGCCGTGCGTGGCGCGATCCCCGGACCGCGCGGCGGGCTGATCATGATCAAGAAGCGGCAGGTGGAGCTATGACCTCTGTTGACGTGAAGAACGTACGCGGCGAGGTCGTTGGCTCCCTTGAGTTGGACGACCGCGTCTTCGGCGTGGTGCCGAACAAGGCGGTAGTTCACCAGGCGGTGGTGGCGCAGCTCGCCAATCAGCGCAAGGGCACGGCGGACACGAAGACGCGCGGCGAAGTCCGTGGCGGCACGCACAAGATGTGGCGGCAAAAGGGCACTGGACGGGCGCGTCAGGGCGACCGGCGGGCACCCCACTGGGTCGGCGGCGGCGTGGTCTTCGGGCCGCACCCCCGGTCATATCACCAGGATCTTCCGCGCAAGATGCGGCGCATCGCTATGCGGTCGGCGCTCTCGTCCCTACTCTCCGAGTCGGCGGTGACGATCATTGACGACCTGGCGATCACGGCGGCCAAGACGCGCGAAGTGCAGGCCGTCCTGACGGCGCTGGGCCTCAAGCGTGGCGCACTGATTGTCGTGGCCGAGCGCGACGAGTCGATCTCGCGGGCGTCCCGCAACCTTGAGGATGTGCGTACGGTGACGCCGGGCAGTCTCAACCTGCTGGACGTGCTGAAGTACCGCCACCTCATCCTGACGAAGCAGGCTGCCGAGGCGATCACCAGCCAGTTACTGGCGGAGATCAACCGCGGCAAGGGTGAAGCCGAGGCCACCGAGAGCGGCGCGGCTGTGCCGATGTCGGAGACGGCTGCTGCCGATGTTGCCACGGGCACGCCGCCTGATGTGGCCGAAGCGAATGCGGCCGAGTCTGTCGCCAGCGAGAGTGCCGCTGACGAGGACACGAAGGAGGGCGCGTGATGCTGACAGCTCATCAGATCCTTGTGCGGCCAATCGTCACGGAGAAGAACACCTCACTGAACGAAGTGGGGAAGTACTGCTTCGAAGTGCTGTTGAACGCCAATAAAATCGAAATCAAGCGGGCAGTGCAGGAAGTGTTCAGCGTCAGCGTGACGGCTGTACACATCATCAAGGTGCCCGGGAAGATGCGCCGGATGGGCAAGACCTCCGGGATGACGCGGACCTGGAAGAAAGCTGTGGTGACGCTTGCCCCCGGCGAGCGCATCGAGCTCTTCCAGAACGTGTAGGGGAAAGGGATAGAGATATGCCATTGAAGCTCTACCGCCCCACGTCACCTGGCCGGCGAGGCATGAGCGTCTCGACGTTCGAGGAGCTGACGAAGGGCAAGAAGCCA
>JBBQBU010000670.1:0-2810 GCA_038318015.1 Chloroflexota bacterium
GCGCTCCGACTGTCCGACGGCCATCGAAACCAGGACTGATCGAGCGACTATCACAGGCATCATCCGCCTAACCACTGCGCGAACGGTCAGCGGTGCCTCCCCGGACCCGGGCCACTGCGGGGAGGCACGCCACGTGGGCGACTTCCGCGTTGGGCCTGGCGAGCCAGTTCCGGCGACCACTTCCAAATGTTGTAGTAATGCGGGCGACGGTACTCCGGCGGACCTTCCACGAAGAACCCGGGGATGCTGGCGAGAATCTCGTTCCACGCGTCGGCATCGCGCCGCACCACGCACGTCGCACTCACCGGCGCAAGCTGATGAATCAACTCGCCAAGCAGATGCTTCGTAACGCCCGCGTGCGGCGACTCGCCCAGAGTCCCCAGGTCGCGCAAGGTTAGCGTGTCGTCGACTCGCAGGTGGTACTCGACGAAGCCGCCGACTACCCAGTTCTTCTCGCGGGTGTCGTACCGCTCCAGGAGCAGTAGCTCGTTCCGCTGTTGCGCGGTCCGCAGGCTCGTCCCGCGCCCCCGCCCTTCTGGATGCGCTAAGCTCGCGCTGATCGCGCTCCTCACCGCCGCCAGGTCGTCCGGTTCCGCCGCCCGTATTCGGTACGCTAGTTCGTCCATCATGGACCACCAATCGCCCGACATCGCCGGGGCAACTGGGTCGAAGCGTACTGGTTACGTCAGCACCGGGCAAGGGCAAACCCGCCCTCTGCCGACCGATCATCAACGTTGTCAGCCGAGCGGGCCACGCCGCGCGTGCAGCCATTTCAGAAAGAGCAGCTGCTCCGCTTGCGGCGACGAAAAGCCCGCCGATTCGAGCGAGTAGCGCCATTTGAAGAGCGTCAGGCGACGGACGTCCTGCGCCGTGAGCGCCGCACGCACGCCACCCATCGGCAACCTCGCTGGACGTACGCCCACCGCTGCCGGCTGTCGCGCCGCCCCACCGCCGGTACCGTCCTCGGTCATCACCTCTCCAATCACCTCGTGGTCCGAGCCGGCCGCCCCGCACAGGGGGCTCATCCGGTCGTCCTGCTAGGGACGGCTCGGCCCGTCCGTCGAAAGAGCACAGGTTGGGCATTGCCCCACCCGTGGGCTGGCGAAGCCACACGCTGGCCGACACTCCTCCCTGGGCGCGCTGGTGCCGCGCGGGGCTCCTCACCCCAGTGCCCCGCGCGGCAACAGTTCCCCGAACGCGGGCACATACCCGCATCGGTTCGTCGGGAAACTCCCCGCATCGGCCGGCCGCGCCCCACCAACGGCGCGCGTCCAACCACGGCCCTCGGCGTCAGCCAGCCCCGCAGCCCGCCGCGCGGCCTGCACGCTGACACTCACCGCATCAGCGGTCAGTCCCTGCTGCATCTGCCTCGCACCGTCCTGTCTGTCTGCTGTCCGCTCGCGACCCATACGGCTTGCCTCCCTGGCACGGTGCATCGTACGGGGGGGCGCATCACAGCGACGTTGCGCGTTGCGGTCGTTCCGTCTCGGAAACATAACGCCGTGAATGGGAAGTCGAGCGCGGCGCTGTCCGCGTGTATCTGCACCCTGCCCCGCCCTGCGCCCTTCAGGCGTCGGCCGTCACCGTGCGGTCTGCGCCGGGGAACGGTCCTTGCAGAAGGAGATGGCAGCTTGACCAGGGAAGACTGCTCATGGACGCTCGGCCACCGACCGCACCTGTCACCCCAACCTCGCCGCTCCTGGCGGACCCCCGCCCCGGCGTCGCTGTCCATGACGAGGACACGATGGTCGTCAACGTTGGGCCGCCGCCGCGCCCGCCCGTTGACGGCCGCCCGCCGCGCACTCCCTGGCCGCTGATCGCGCTGATCGTCGCGCTGCTGGCCATCGGCCTGCTCTGGTGGTTCATGGCGCAGAGCCAGCGGCAGAACGGCATGGCCGCAACGGCGACCGCGACCGCCGTCGCCCAGGCCACAGCCCAGGCTGTTGCGGCGCAGGCCACCCCCGCCGCCCAGCAGGCCGCTGCCGCAACTCAGACGGCTGCCCAGGCAAACGCCGCCGCGCAGGCCGCCGGTGTCGCCACCGCGACTGCCCAGGCCGCCGCTGCCGCTGAAGCCCGCGCCGCCCAGGCTGTTGCGGCGCAGGCCACTGCCGCCGCCCAGCCGGCCGCCCCCGAACCCACGCCGGTCCCCCCGCCACCGGCCACGCCGGTGGTCATCGTCGTGACCGCCACACCGGCCCGGGCCGCCGTGCCGCCCCCGCCACCTGCTGCGCCGGCCGTTGCCGCAGCACCGCCTGTCGTCAGCGCGCCCGCGCCACCGGCTCCACAACCGGCCGAGCCGGCGGGCCAGCAATCGTCACGCACGAATAGTCAGGCACCCGCGCCTGGGCCGGCCTCCCCGGTGGCAGCGCCGGCCGCATCACCGGCGGCCGGGCCTCCGGCTGCCGCACCCGCCAGTGTGACCGTCGCCGCCGGCCAGCCGGTGCAACTCCGCTACCTCGGCGACCGCGTTATGCTCTCGGCAGACCCGGACGCGCTGCCGGCCGGCCTTACCCTGACGCTGCGCCCCGTCGAAGCCGGCACCGTGCCGCAGCCGCCCGGCCCCATCGTTGATGCCATCATCTTCCGCGTGGAGGTCCGCTCCAGCGATGGCGCAGCGTTGCCCGCGCCAGTCGGCGTCCAGGTGATGTACGCCCAGAACGCCGTCCCGACCGCTGAGCGTAGCCGGATCACCCTCGGTGCGCTGGACGGGCAGACCTGGGCACCGCTCCCCGATCAGGAGGCCGAGCCGACCACTGGCCGCATTGCCACGGAGCTTTCCCGCGCCGGCGTCTACGCCCTATACCGCCAGC
>JBBQBU010000671.1:0-2808 GCA_038318015.1 Chloroflexota bacterium
GCGGGGCACCAGCGGACCCGAACCGACTAGGGGGACAGGACAGATGTCGAAGCAGCGCCTGCGCTCGCGACGAGGATTCCTTCTTGGTTTCGCAGCACTGACCGGTGGCCTCGCGTAGTGCGCTGCGTGCAGCCAGCCTGCTGCGCCCGCCTAACCCGCCGAGTCCAAGCCTGCCGAAGGGGCCAAGCCCGCCGCCACAACCGCGCCGGCCGCCGGGAATCCTGCCGAAGCCGCGAAGCCGGCCGCTTCCGGTGTCGCCCCGAAGAAAGGCGGCACGCTCCGAATCGCCGTCTACATCGAGGCGGCAACGATGGACCCCACCTGTCGGGCAGCAAGATCGACCGGCAGGTCTACCACAACATCTTCGAGCCGCTGGTGCTGCTCGGCACCAAGCTTGATCTACAGCCCGGGCTTGCCGAGTCCTGGACCCTGCCCGACCCGAAAACGGTGTCTGCACCGGTCATCGCGCCGTTCGACCCGCTCAAAAAGACCTGTCGAACGTGCTGCTCTCCCCAAGTGGGACGCACTGGCTGGGGACGGATAACCTGGGCCGCGACGTGCTAGCCCGCGTGATCTGGGGCACACGCGTGTCGCTGATCGCGGGCATTGCATCGGTAGAGATTGCGATGGTGATTGGGTCGTTGCTCGGACTGACGGCGGGCTTCACAGGTGGCCGCTTCGACAGTCTGGTGATGCGGCTGATGGACGCGGTGTTGTCGTTCCCACCGCTCATGCTGGCGCTGGCGCTGGGCGCGGTGATGGGTGCCGGGCTGCTCGGCGTCGTGATCGTGCTGGGCGTGGTGTACACCCCGACGTTCGCCCGCTTGATGCGCGGGCAGGTGCTGACGGTCCGCGAACGCGAGTACGTCCACGCGGCGCGGGCGCTCGGGCTGGCGGGCTGGCGGGCTGGCGGGTCGCCGGGCTGGCGGATTGTCCGGCAGCACGTCCTGCCCAACGTGGCGACGCCGAACGTGGTGCAGGCGTCGCTGTCCATCGCCTTCGCAATCCTGGCCGAAGCGTCGCTGTCGTTCCTGGGGCTGGGTGTGGCCCCGCCAGCGGCGTCGTGGGGCGGCATGATCAACCAGGGGCGCGGCTACTTGCAGCAAGCGCCGTGGATCGTATTCGGCCCCGGCGCGGCGCTGTTCGTGACCGTGCTGGGCCTGAACTTCGTCGGCGACGCCATCCGCGACGCCCTGGATCCCCGCATCCGCGTGTGACGTGGGTTCGGGAAGTATGCTCCCCTCTCCCTTGCGTGGGAGAGGGGCCGGGGTGAGGGCAGCACCCAGAACCCGCTACTTCAGCCAGACCTCGCGGCCCGAGGTGCTGGCCCAGAGCGCCGCAGACAGCACCTCCTGCACGTCGCGACCGAGGCGCGGCGACAACAGGCCGTCCATTGGGCGCTTGTCGCGTACGCGGCTCAGGAAGAACGTGGGGCCGTCTGTGGCGTCAGCCGGCAGCGGCGGCGGGTCCAGCAGTTCACGGCCAGTGCCCGTGACAATCTCCACTTGGCCCAGGCCGGCGGTGCCACCCTCGCGCGACGCCCTCGGCTGATGCACCAGCAGCGTCCCCTGGTCGCCGTAGACGATCAGCCCGTACGGCGGCTGGTTGCCGATGTGCGTCCAGGAGCCTTCGAGCAGCGCCAGCGTGCCCGGGTACTTCAAGATCACGATGGCGTTGTCCTCAGCCTCGAGCCCCTCCTTGCGGAGATGCGCCGCCACCGCCGTCACCGACGATGGCCGCCCGAGCAGCGACAGCGCCAGGAGCGTGCCGTACCCGCAATAGTCCACCAGCGCCCCGCCGCCGTTCCGCTTCGCGTCATAGAGCCAGTCGCAGAATTGCGGCGAGCAGCCGTACTCGACCGGGCCAACGTGGCCGCCTCGATGGCTGAGTTGGATCGGCTCGCCAATGACCCCCTGCCCAATCAGCGCCAGCGCGTGTTGGATCGCCGGACGCCACGCCGTCGGCCAGTTCACCATCAGCGGCACGCCAGCGGCCTCGGCGGCACCGACGAGGGCGTCGGCCTGCACCAGGTCGGCCGCCATCGGCTTCTCGATCATCGTCGGCAAGCCGCGCTCGACAGCCTGCCGCGCGAGTTCGGCCGAGGTGCGATTGTCCGCATAGACGAAGACGGCATCAAGGTCACCACGACCCAGCAGGTCGGCGTATTCCGTGTGCATCTCGACCGGGCCGTACTCTGCGGCCAGCCGGGCGTGCAGCGCCTCGTCGGGCTCGGCGGCGGCAACCACCGTGCCCAGGCCGCCCGCCTTCAATGCCGCCAGATTCGGCCAGATATGGTCGTGAGACAACCCCAGGACGCCAATGCGTTGCGACATCATTCGCTCCAGCGCGGGCCTCGCAGCGAGTGGCCTTCCGCGAGCGGCCGCCAAGATGTGCGGGCAGGATACCCGGTTGGCGCATGGGGCGCAGCGCCCACCTGCACAGGGCGCAGCGTCGGGCTGCCTGCGGCCCGAGTCACTCCACCAGCCGCCACCCTACCCCGCCACGGGCGACGTTACGGCGCGGTGGTGGCGGCAGGAGAGCCTGTCACGGACTCGGCGCGGATCGTCGCGACCACCCGGGCCGGGGCCGAATGCGGTCGCTCGGGGTACGGCTGCATGTCGGTGAGCGCCAGCGAATATCGGTCTACGAGCGCATCACGATCCGCCGACCGCTGATGTCGCTGACCTGGGTAGAGCGTGGCTGTTGCGTCAACACCGTCTGCGCCGTCAACGACAACAAGCAGCGCCACCGTCGCGCGGCCAGTCCAGACGCACATCACATCCTTCGGGCAGCGGCTGTCCTCCGACA
>JBBQBU010000672.1:0-2806 GCA_038318015.1 Chloroflexota bacterium
TACGCAGAAGATCTTCGCCTACTACGGCGGCTCGCAGAAGGTCCACGGCGTCTGGGTGCAGCACCCCACGTCTGTGATGGTCCTCGCCGACCTCGACGGGCAGTCGGCAATGCGTGCCCTGCCTCACGCCTGGGTGCCCGGCTACCTCGGCCCGTACGGCTGGACGGGGCTGGACCTCGACGCGGCGACCGACTGGGACGACGTTGCCGGCTTCGTCGAGGAGTCCTACCGTTTCACCGCCCCTGCCCGGCTGACCGCACTGCTGGACGAGTCCTGAGGCGCGGCCGAAGCGAGCGGCCAGGATTCGAGCGCGGCCACGGCGGGCTTAGTCGCGTGCGTTGAGCCCGATCCGATTGCCTTCGCTGTCCTCGATGTAGGCGAAGTACCCGGCCAGCCGTTCGGTCCGGGCGTCGAAGGATGATCCGCAGTACCTCGTCGAAAGCGACAACACCGGACGCGAGGCCGTCCACAAGCTGGAGGCGTTGCACAAACAGGGGTGACCGCCCTTCAGACGTAGCTCCGCGCAACGGCCAGTGCCTGGGCGCCGTAGCCGCCGCCGAACAACAGGGCGTGGAACATCAGGGGAGACAGCGCGTGCAGCGCGAGCCGCTCGCGCCAGCCGTCCGCAAGGGGCGAGGTCTCGTCGTACGCCCTGCAGACCTCCTCCAGGTGCGCGAGGCCGAAGAGTCCCAGCATGCCCAGGTCCGATTCGGCGTGGTCGCCGCGGGCCAACGGGTCGATCAGGACCGCGCCGGTGTCGCCGCCGGTCCACAGCACGTTGCCGGCCCAGAGGTCACCGTGGACGCGTGCGATCTTGCCGCGCACCAGGAGGGGCTGTGGCACGTCGAAGTCGCCCGCGCGAAGCCGATTGCACAGGCTGTCGTAGACGCGGGCGCCGTTGGCGTCGAGAAGGCCGCGCTCACGCATACGTCTGGTGAACACAGCGATGCGCCAGTCGGCGTAGAACTCGCCCCAGGTGGCCGGCGCCTTGGCGGCCTCGAGAATGAACGGCTGTCGCGAACGGCCGATTGTCTCTCCGCCGGGCCATCCCGTCGGGGGGCAGCCGAACCAGTCGGCACCGGCTGCGTGCGTCCGGGCCAACGACGCGCCGAATCTTCTCGCCGACTCCTTCGTCGCCGCGACCTCCGGGACGTACTCGAGTTCGAGGCGTGCGGCGGTGAAACCGCACACGCGCACGACGCGAGTGCCGCCACCAGCCTCAGCCTCGGTCAGCCAGCGCAGGCCCGCGGCCTCCTGGTCGAGCCGTTCCCCGCTGGCGGCGGTCTTCACGAACGTCTCCGGCACGCCGCCACCCCGGCCGGGCGTCACTGGCCGGACCCGCTTCGCAGCACGGCTTCGAAGGCCCGGGGAGCCTTGCCGGTGATGGTGGTGAAGTCAGACGTGACCCGGGCGAACCGCCACTGCTCGATGCTCTGGAACAGGGAGGCGAACGCGTAGCTCCACCACGGGTCGGTGCCCGTGTCGATCAGGTGGTGCCGGACCTCCTCGGTGGTGACGGTGCTGACAGCGACCTCGCGACCTCCCAGTCGGGACGCGAGCGCGGCGAGTTCTTCCGGGTCAAGCGCTGCCGGGCCGGTCAGGGTGGACAGCGGAACCACTGGCCCGACCGCTGCGACAGCGAGGGCGTGGGCGACGTCGGCGCGTCCGATGGGTGCCACCGCTGCCCGCCCGGGCAGGGCGAGTTCCCCGGACCGGGCGGCGTCCCAGACCCAGCGTCCGAAGAACTCCGCGTAGAGCCCTGCGCGGATGACGATCGGTTCGGCGCACGACTCCCGCAGTTCCCGCTCGGTGTCGGCGTAGACCGGGGCGTAGCAGAAGGGTGAGTCTGCGTCGGCGTCCTGCGAGCTCAGAAGGAGGATCCGGCGAACGCCGGCCGTGCGGGCCGCGGCAAGGATGTTGCGGTGGTGGGCGAGAACACGGTCGGCGCGGCCGTCGCTGCCGATGAAGACCAGGGTGTCTACGCCACGCAGGGCAGCGTCGAGGCTGGGGACATCCGCGTAGTCGACGACGGCAGCAAGGGCCAGCGGGTGGGCACGCGCCGCATCGCGCACGAGCGCGGTCACCGGCACGTCGTCACTGGCGAGCAGGCCAACGATCCGACTGCCGATCGCGCCCGCAGCCCCGGTCACGGCCACACGTTCGTGCGTGGTGATCGCGGCTGTCGTCACGGCGGCAGCCTAGTGACCCGGGGTGACGGCGGGAGGCGAGAGTTCACCGATTGAGGTCCCTGACCAGTTGGGGCGTTCGCCAGGACTCAACTTCGGAGAACCACCGAGCCGGCGGGTAGGCGAGCCTGACGACGAAGTAGTTGAGGTATTCGACCAGCCCGAAAACCCAGACCGCTACAGCCACGACTCCCCCGAGCGGATTGGCCGCCGGCCACCACAACACAACACCCTTTAGTCCAAGCACGAGCAGATGAATCCAGAATGCGGAAGGCGCGATAGTTCGCTCCCATGGCGGGCGGCATGCGGTTCCCGGGTAACTGATTACACCCTCTTGTCAATGGGCAAATCGTTGCTTGTGGATAACGCCGTAATGGGTGTTTGTGCTTGTGGATAACCCTTTTTGGCGGCAGAAGTGTCAGTGGCGGTGTTTAGCGTGTAGGTATGGCACAGGGAATCGACGAGCGGACGGGCAGCGCACAGCTGTCCGCTCTCTGTGCCGCCATTGACGGTTTGTTCGAGGAGCCGGCCGGGTTGTTGACCGGTGCCGAGCAGCTGGCCTTGTTGAAGGAATCGCTCACCCTGGGTGCCCGCCTCCAGGCGTGGCAGTCCCAGCTCGC
>JBBQBU010000673.1:0-2801 GCA_038318015.1 Chloroflexota bacterium
GGGTCGCAGCAAGTCATGTCATCCCGACCGCAGCGAGGAACGAGCGAAGCGGAGGGATCTCTAGTGACCGGTACTGGCGACTAGAGATCCCTCGATTGCGCTCGCAAGCTCGCTGCACAAATATCGTCACGCTGCGCGCAATGACATCACTTTCAATGACATATTGTCTTTACCGTGAGGTTCAGGTTAGTACATGGTTCTGGCATGCCGAACCGGCACCATACTGTGAACGATGTCATTCTTGCTCTCCGGCGCGCACCGCCGACCCTTGCTCGGGATGACAGTGTGAGGCCCTCATATTCTGTGTGACAGGCTACTAGTGTGGCGATGTGGCACGAGTCCCGCACCGGCGGCTGCGTCCGGCGCGGGTGTGACGGACTCGTTCAGGCCGGGGCAGATTGTGACGACCTGGCTGCACGATGCGGTGCATTTTCAGGCACTATGGTATCGACCGGGTGTCGCACGAGCGCGCCCGACCCTTTACGGAGCGCACCAATGACGCTGCACGACGCACGCGGCCATGCCCGATGGCTGGCCCTGAGTCTCGCGCTGTTCCTGCCGCTGCTCGCCCTGATTCGAGCCAGCGGCGGGCCATTGACTGCTGGCGTCGCTGCGGCACAACGGGCTGACGTCCAAGTCTGGGCCATCGGCGGGCCGGGCGCGGACGAGGCGCGCCAGCTTGTGGTGGACGCCAGCGGCAACGAGTACCTTGCGGGCGTGTTCAGTGGCAGCATCGACGTTGACCCCGGCCCCGAAGCCGCATTGCTGGCCGGCGCAGGCGAGCAGGACATCTTCGTGGCAAAGTACGGTCCTGACGGCGGCGTCCGCTGGGCCTGGAGCGTCGGCGGCGCGCGGCACGACGAGGTGCGCGCGCTGGCCGTGGACCCGTCTGGCAATGTGTACATTGCAGGGTCGATCGGTGGCGAGGTGGACTTTGCCCCTGGCGACGCGACCGCCGTCGTGCCGGGCGGCCCTTCGCGGCTGGCCTTTGTGGCGAAGTACGACCCAGACGGTGCGCTGGTGTGGGTCACGCCGCTTGAGCTGGCGGGTGACAGCGAGGTACTTGCGCTGGCGTTTGACCGCACCGGCAACGCCTTTGCGGCCGGCTGGACCGGCCTGACGCCGGTCACGGACCCGGCGGGTTGGGGGAGCGCCGGCCCTGGCACCGTTCAGCGTGGCGACGCGTTCGTGCTGCGCCTGGAGCCATCCGGGCGGCTGGCGTGGTCGGCGGTGCTGCCGACGCGCTCCGAAGGCGTTGCGCCGCTAGCGCTGGCGGTTGATGGGGCGGGCGACCTGTACGTTGCGGCGGCGTATACGGGGGCGCTGCGCGTGACGGTTGGCAGCGGCACCATTGATCACACAAGCGTCGGCGGGGCTGATGTGGCGCTGCTGAAGCTGACGCCGGCCGGTGGCCTGCTCTGGTCGCAGACGGTGGGTGGGCCGGGGCAGGACGTGCCCAGCAGCGGCGGCGTTGCGGTGGACGCGGATGGCAACGTGGTGGTGACAGGGACGTTCGACGACCTGCTAGATGCGGCCGGCGACGGCGTGAATCCGCTGGTGGGCAACGGCGCGGGCGACCTGTTCGTCGTGTCGTTTGCGGCGGACGGCGCGTACCGCTGGGCCGCCAGCCTGGGCGGGCCGGGGCGCGACGGCGGGCAGGCCGTTGCCGTTGATGCCGCGCGCTACGTGTACGTGAGCGGCTGGTTTGCTGGTGTGCCGACGATGGACCCGGCCGCTGATGGTTCGGTGCTGGTCGGCCGTGGCCAGAACGATGCCACCGACGTGCTGCTCGCCAAGTTCAGCCCGAGCGGAGAACTGGCCTGGGTGCGGGGTCTCGGCGGGTCGGTGAGTGGCCCCGGTCAGTCAAGCGCCGGCACGACCCTGGCTGTCGATGGGCGCGGCGACGTGCGGCTCGGGGGGCGCTTCTTCGGCGCAGACGTAGACGTTGATACCGGCCCCGGCGTGGCGATCCTGAACAGTCTGGGCGCGTCGGATGCGTTCGTGGCGCGGTTCGGGCCGGACGGCGCGCTGCTCCGTCGCTGACCGTATCACCTGACCGGGTTCTTGGGGGATGAGATGGCGACAAGCGACGGCCCGGTGCCGCTGCGGCTGCTCGGAGTGGACGGCTGCCGAGCAGGCTGGGTCGTGGCCGAGCGGGAGGCGTCGGGCGCGGCGTTACGGTTCGAGATCGTGCCGACGTTCGCCGCCCTGCTGGCACTGGTCGAGGGCGCGCGGGCCATCATCGCGGTAGACATCCCGATCGGGCTGCCACCGGGAGTGCTGCTACCCGTCAGCGCGTGTGACGACGATACCCTGACGCCGGGACTGCCGGATGCCGCCGCGAGCCGGGGCCGCCGCCGGGCAGACGCTGCCGCCCGCATCTTCCTGGGGCCGCGCCGCGCCTCAAGCGTCTTCTCCGCGCCCTGCCGCCCGACGCTGGCTGCCACCACCTACCGCGAGGCGTGTGTGCTGGAAGCGACGGCGCGCGGCTCGGGCGTTGGGCTGTCGCAGCAGGCGTACAACATCATCCCGAAGATCCGCGAGGTAGACGCGGTAATTGAGCCAGCACACCAGCGGCCAGTCGATGACCGGGCCGGCGTCTGGGTGCGCGAGGTACACCCGGAAGTGACGTTCGCGCTGCTGGCGGGTCAGCGCGCCGAGCAATCAACTGAGTGTGAGGTTGCGTCTGAGAGTGAGGTTGCGGCGGAGTACGGACTGGTACACAGCAAGCGTCGCTGCGCCGGCTGCGCGCCCGGCACCTGCCCCGGCGAGTCGGAACGACTGGCGCTGCTGCGGGATCA
>JBBQBU010000674.1:0-2800 GCA_038318015.1 Chloroflexota bacterium
GACCTGGAGATCAGGCAACGGATGGTCGGCCGCTGGTTCTTCATGGTGATCGGGCTGTTCCAGTCAGTCGGCCCGGCCCTCATCTACCTGTACGGCGGCTGGCTGGTGATTCAGGGCGAACTCAGCGTTGGCACGGTCGTCGCGTTCGTGGCGTACTTGCGGCAGTTGTACGGCCCGGTCAGCGAGCTTGCGAACGTGCACGTGGACGTGATGACCTCGCTGGCGTTGTTCGAGCGGCTCTTTCACTACCTGGACCTGAAGCCCGACATTGAGGAGCCGGCCAGCCCGCCGGTGCTGGCGGCTGCACGCGGCGAAATCGCCTTTGACCACGTGTCGTTCGGCTACGTCGCGGGGCGGCTCGCCGTCGACGACGTGTCGTTCGTCGCGCAGCCGGGCCAACTGGTGGCGCTGGTCGGCCCGAGCGGGGCTGGCAAGACGACCGTCACCTATCTGGTGCCGCGCTTCTACGATCCGACGGCCGGCACGGTGCGCATGGACGGCCACGATGTCCGCGAGGTTGGGCTGACCTGGCTGCGCTCGCAGATCGGCATCGTGACCCAGGAGACGTACCTGTTCCACGCGACGGTGGACGAAAATCTGCGCTACGCTCGCCCGGACGCCACGCCTGAAGAGATCGAGGCCGCCTGCCGCGCGGCCAACATCCACGAGTTCATCATCGGGCTGCCGGAGGGGTACGAGACGATGGTCGGCGAGCGCGGCTACCGGCTGTCGGGCGGCGAGAAGCAGCGGCTTGCCATCGCCCGGGTGCTGCTGAAAGACCCGCGTATCCTGTTGCTGGACGAGGCCACGTCATCGCTGGACTCGCACTCGGAGGCGCTGATTCAGGAGGCGCTGGTGCCGCTGATGCATGGCCGCACCAGCCTGGTCATCGCGCACCGGCTCAGCACGATTCTGGCAGCGGATGCGATCCTGGTGCTGGATCGCGGGCAACTGGTGGAGCAGGGCACGCACGCGGAGTTGCTGGCGCGCGGCGGCCTGTACGCCCGCCTCTACAACGAGCAGTTCAAGCCCGGCCGCAACGGCTCCGCCTTGCCGTTCCCCGACCCCGTTGCCGCGACGGAAGCGGCCCCGACGACGTGACGCCCCGGTTGTCGCCAGGGTGGGTGGAGGTCGCGCCAGGATACGCTCGATCTGGGCGAACGGCCGCCTGATCATCGCTCAACACAGCGATCACCGCGTCTCGTGATGACGCCTCGCCACTCGTCCGTGTACTGTGTGGTCACGGTTCGGCCACCACCTCGACCCGGGAGCGCACCATGAAGCCAACACCCGCGATGCTCATCCGTTGGGCCGGCTTAGCAGCGATGGCAGCAGGGATCTACTTCGCGGGCATCCAGCTGATTCATCCACCCGACGTCCTGTCGTCGGTCACCACCGGCACCTGGGCCATCATCCAACCACTGAAGCTGGCCATGTGCCTCCTCTTCCTGCTCGGCATAGCGGGGCTCTACGCCAGGCAAGTGGAAGCGACCGGGTGGCTTGGCCTGGCCGGCTATCTCCTGTTTAGCCTCAACTGGGCGATCCAGACGCCCTTTGTCTTCACCTCAGCCTTCATCTTGCCGGTGTTGGCGACCGAGGCGCCGACGTTTGTGGCGAGCGTCTTGGGGATGGTCAGCGGGTCCGCCGGCACGATGAACCTCGGCGCCATCCCAGCGGTATGGACGCTCGCAGGGCTCCTCTATATGTTCGGCGGCCTGCTGTTCGGCATCGCGACGCTCCGCGCCGGCATCTTGCCGCGCTGGCCGGCCGGCATGCTGGCCGTCACGGCGGCGGTGACCCCCGTGGCTGCACTGCTCCCGCACGCACTCCAGCGGCTGGCGGCGGTGCCGATGGGGCTCGCGCTGGCCTGGCTGGGTTATGCGCTCTGGTCGGAACGACGTGAGCACGCCCCAGACCCCATGCCTGGCAAGGGAAGGCCCCAGCTCCGCCACACCGTCGCCCAGTAAGGACGCTGGAAACCGCCTGGAGTGGCCAAGCGGCCGATGGCCGCTTGGATCAGTGCAAGCGCGGTCGTCACCCAAACAATGACCATCGCTGGTGATGCTGCCTCATCACCAAGCCCGGTGTCTTCAAAACGCGCTGCGAAACGCACCCAGCACGACGTGACCCATCCAAGGAGCTGAACATGAACGCAACCGGCTCCGCTGAAGGGCGAGCCCCCGGTGTGCCTCGGCGCGATGAGGCAGGGAACCCTGCGTCCCAGACAACCAGAGTGCCGGCAAGGGCAGCCTCGGCAACCTGGCTCGTGACCGGACTGCTCCTGCTGAGCGCAATTCCGCTCGTCGCCGGCGCCGTCCGCCTCACCGAGCTAGCGGGCGGCGCAGCCATCACGCCGTCCAACGCGCGATTCTTCGCGTCGCCCCTACCGGTGGTTCTGCATATCGTAAGCGTCGGCGTGTATGCGATCCTGGGCGCGTTCCAGTTCGCGACCGGTTTCCGGCGGCGCCGGCCCGGCTGGCATCGCCGGGTAGGCCGGCTCGGGACTCGTCGCCGCCCTGTCGGGACTGTGGATGGCGCAGTTCTACCAGCTCCCGGAGCTTGACGGCGCGCTCCTGTACGGCTTCCGGCTGCTGTTCGGTTCGCTCATGGCCATCGCGATCGCCCTTAGCGTCGCCGCGATCCGGCGCGGGGATGTGCGCCGGCACCGCGCCTGGATGATGCGCGGCTACGCGATCGGGCTGGGCGCGGGCACGCAGGTGCTGACCCTGCTGGCCGGGGAAATGATCGCCGGCCCGCCGAGTGAGCTCAGCCGAGCGCTCCTGATGGGTGCGGGCTGGGC
>JBBQBU010000675.1:0-2779 GCA_038318015.1 Chloroflexota bacterium
CCTGCTTGACTCGCTCTGGGTCTACGACCATTTGCTCTACGAGGGCGGGTACCCCGGCCACCCGGACCCCGAGCCCGTCATGGAATGCTTCACGGTACTGGGGGCCATCGCCGCCATCACCCAGCGTATCCGGCTGGGGCAACTGGTCATCGGCATACCCTACCGCAACCCGGCCCTCACAGCGAAGATGGCGACGACGCTGGACATGATCAGCAACGGCCGCACCATCCTGGGCATCGGGGCGGGCTGGCACCAGCGCGAGTACGAGGCGTACGGCTTCGGCGAGTTCGAACCAATCGGCGTCCGCATGAAGCGCCTAGAGGAAGCCACCCAGGCCATTCTGTCACTGTGGGGCGCGCAGCCGGTGCCGGCCTATGAAGGACAGTACTACACACTCTCGACGCTGACCGAAAATCCGCTGCCGGTCCAGAAGCCGCACCCGCCCATCATGATCGGCGGCAGCGGCGAGAAGGTTACGTTGCGGCTGGTGGCCCAGTACGCCCAGTTCTGCAACGTCGGGGGCGACCCGGAGACGGTTGGGCGGCTGCTGGCGGCCCTGCGCGCCCACTGCGAGCGCCTCGGCCGCGACTACAACGCCATCACCAAGTCGGCGTACACGATGGTGATGATTGGCAAGAACGAGGCCGAGGTTGAGCGCAAGCGCGAGCACTTGAGCCGGTACATCCCACGCCGGGGCGCATCCATCGGCACGCCGGCCCAACTGATCGAGGAGTTCCGCGCCTACGCAAAGGTCGGCGTCGAGTACATGGTGTTCCGGATGCCAGACTGGACGGACCCCGAGGCGATCCAGCTATTCTCGGAAGAGGTCATTCCCGCACTGGCCGACCTGTAGCGATTGCCGCCTGACACCGGCGTCCGCCACCCGTCACTGGGGCGGGAATGGGGGCCGCCGGAACCGGGCCGCCGTACAATTTGCACATGGCAACCTCGACGCTCGCCGCTGCCCGTGCCCAGGCTGCTGGGCGTGCGGGCGGGCGCCGGCGAACCTGGGGCACTCGGGGCAGCCGCGTGCTGTTCGTCGTTGCGGCGATGGTGCTGCTGCTCTGTACCGGCGCCGCCCAGCAACCCGGACTGCGGGTGGAACAGGTCGCCGGCTCGCGCGCCTTCCCGCTGACCGACTGGCTACTGGCGCGCCTGGCTGAGCGTAGCGAGCGGATCGCGCTCGGGCTGTTGGGTGCACGGCCGGTGCCCACCCCGGACGACCGGGCGAACGCCGCCGCCTACTTTGCCGCCCGCCCGGCCGACCGTGCGCCGCTGGCTGACGGCGCGGAACTCGCCCTCGAACGATCCGTCGCCGGCGTTCTGCGCGACGAAGGGCTGACTAGCGCCGCGCCCTGGACGGCCTGGAACGGCGGGCCTGACAGCGGGCAGATGCTGTTCCCGCCGGTCAGCTTCACGTTCACCGCGCCGCCCGAAGTCCTGATCGTCTCGCGGCGGGACCGCATTGAGGTCGTGCAATCAGCATTGCTGCGCCCAGGCCTCACCGACGCCGATGCCGAGCGCCTGGAAGCCTCCACCGATGCGCTAGGTTACGTGTCGCTGGTGGTGCCGATTGGTGGGCTGGCGACCTACCCGACGATGGTGCTGGAGACGAACCGCCCGGTCGATGCTGCCGTCGCCGTGACGCACGAGTGGCTGCACGGCTACCTGTTCTTCTCGCCGCTCGGGCTGCGCTACTGGAGCAGCCAGGAAGCCCGCATGATCAACGAGACGACGGCCGAGATGCTGTCCTGGGAGCTTGGCCCGCGCGCCGCCCGCGACCTGGGGCTAGATACAGCACCGCCCCCACGACCGGCCACGCCCCAGCCGTCCATGGTTCAGTTCCGCACCATGATGCGCGAGACGCGCGTGCAGTTTGACGGGCTGCTCCGCGCCGGCAAACTTGACGAGGCCGACACGTACTTGCAGGCCCGACGCCTCGACTTTGTGGCGGCCGGCTGGCAGATGCGGAAGCTGAATCAAGCGTACTTCGCCTTCTTCGGCAGTTACGGCGACGCGGCGGCCGGCGTCAACCCGATCCCCCGGCAACTCGGGTGGCTACGCGAAGCCAGCGGCTCGCCCGTCGAGTTCCTGCGGCGCGTGGGGCAGCTCACCAGCGCCGCCGACCTCGCGCGGGCCGTCGGCGAATAGTCCCGTGCGTAGCAAGAGAATGGTGCAGGCGCGATGCATCACGCCTGCACGGCGAACCTCGTCGGGGCGAACGCTGGCTCGCCCGCTTCGGCTGGCCTGGGCTGGCTCGCCCACTCGGGGACATCTGGGTTGGTGCGCCCGCGCCGATGCACCCGGCCTGATCCGCTGTGACATCGACGGCGACCCAGCCGGCTCCGCTACGGCCGGGACGATACGCTCAGTCTCGGCCCAGCCACGTGCCAATGCACGCCTCGTTGCCCTCAGCATCGGCCAGCACCCACCACGACGGGGCATTCTTATCTGAGACGAGGTGGCCGCCGGCCGCCAGAGCCGCCGCGACACGCGCCTCGCCCTGGTCGTGCGGCACCCAGATGTCGATGTGCACCCTGTTGCGCTGCGAGCGCGGCGCGTCAATCTGCTGGAACCAGAACCCAGGCCCACGAAAGTGCCGATCAATCAGATCCTCGGGGCTGTCGCGGCGGTCAACGTAGCCGAGGAGGGCGCGCCAGAACGGCATCACCGTGGGCAGGCTGAGCGCGTCGATCGTCACCAGAACGGTCTGCACCTGCGACGGGTCGGCGGGCACGCCAAGATCGCGTGCTACCGCCGAGATCTGCCGGGCCAGTTC
>JBBQBU010000676.1:0-2770 GCA_038318015.1 Chloroflexota bacterium
CACTGAGCGCCAGCGGGCGGAAGCGGAGCGGCACCGCGCCGAGGCCGAGCGCATCAACCTACTGGAACGCGAGCGCACGGCCCTGAGCGAGTGGCGTCGCGAGGCGTCGCTGCGGACGCTGATTCTCGAAAACATGTTCGATGCCGTCTTCCTGGCGGATACCGAAGGCCGCTATGTGCTGGTCAATGCGGCCGGCGGCCGGCTGTTGGGCATGGACCCGCACGATCTGGTCGGGCTTGCGATGACGCAACATTCATGGGTGACGTTGACCGAGGCTGGCGAGCCGGTGGCGTTCGAGGACTCGCCAATTGTTCGGGCCTTGCGCGGCGAGCGCACCAGCATGGTGCAGCGCCTGAAGTTCGTCGATGGACGCGAGTTGACTGTGCGAACATCGAGCGCGCCGGTGCGCGACGAGCAGGCGCAGATTGTGGGCGTCGTGCACGTCGTCCACGACATCACCGAGGAGCACGCACGGGCGCAGCACATTGCCCAGGGTGCGCGGTTGCGGTCGCTCGGCCAACTTGCTGGCGGTGTCGCCCACGATTTGAACCAGTATCTTGGGCTGGTCGTCGGCTACGGCGACCTCGCGCTGGAATCCCTCGACAAGACCGCCGCCGACATTGCCGGTGCCCGCGAGTCCTTGACGACGATGATCCGCGCGGCCGTTGATGGCGGCGAGGCTGTTCGACGCCTGCTGCTTTTCTCGCGGCCGGGCACCGAGGGGCCAGCCAGCCGCGTCGAACTGGATGAGTTATTGCGCGAGGTGGCAAAGTTTACCGCCCCGCGTTGGCGCGACGCCGCCCAGCAACAGGGCCGCCGGATTAGCGTCGAGGTTGAAGTGAACGGTGTGGTTGCCATCGACGGCTGGGCCGGTGATCTCCGTGAAGCCGTCACCAATCTGGTGCTGAACGCGGTGGACGCGCTGCCGGTTGGCGGGAGCATTCGACTGGTGGCGCGAGCGACGGTAAGCCACGTGGTGGCCGAGATCATCGACACGGGCACCGGCATGGACACGGCCACGCGGGAACGCGTCTTTGAGCCGTTCTTTACGACGAAGGGTGAGGAAGGCACCGGGCTGGGCCTGCCCATCGTCTTCGGCATTGTCGAACGGCACGGCGGGACCATCGACGTGGACAGCCAGCCCGGACGCGGCACCACCTTCCGGATGACGTTCCCCTCCGCTGCACAATCGGCGTCGTTCGGCCCCGCCACATCCCGCGAGGCGGTGACGCGGAGCCTGCGCATCCTGGTGGTGGACGACGAGCCCGCGCTGGTGACCATGCTGGCACGCTTGCTTGAATCGGACGGCCATGAGGTCGCCGTCGCCACGTCGGGCGAGGAGGCCTTGTCCATCCTGGCGGAAACAACCGTTGAGGTGGTGATCTCTGACCTGGGGATGGGTGCCGGCATGAACGGCTGGGAACTGGCCGCCGCCGTTCGCGCGCTGGTGCCAGCGCTGCACTTTATCCTGACGACCGGCTGGGGGGCAGAGATCGAGCCGGACACCGCCGCGCAGCGTGGCGTGATGGCCGTCGTCTCCAAGCCGTATCGCCTGCCCGACCTGCGAAAGATCCTGAACACACTGTAGCGTTGGCTGGTCGTTGCTGCGGCACCTGATTTGGGTGCTCGGTGCCCGGGGAGGGTTGTCTGGCGGCGTGGCACCTGTGTAGCATCGACCGCACCACGCCAGCCGCCGATGCAGGCGGCATACCGTGGCCCGCGCCGCACTTTCGCATCGCCCTTTTCCCCTAGACCCTGCCAACGGAGCGTCTCGTGTCGGAACAGCCCCCAGGCGTCGGCCAGCAGCCGACTGGCGAACCCGTGCCGTCCAGCGCAGCGAGCGGCACACCCGCGCCCGTCGCTGCCGGTGAGACGACCGCCGCGAAGATCGCACGGCTGCACGAGCTACGCCGTGAAGCACTGCTGGGCGGGGGCGAGGCCAGAATCGCGCAGCAGCACAAGCGCGGCAAGCTGACGGCCCGCGAGCGCCTTGACCTCTTGCTCGACCCAGGCACGTTCCAGGAACTTGACGCGCTAGTGGTGCATCGCTCGCCCGAGCCAGGACTACCGCACTTTCTGGGGGACGGCGTCGTCACCGGCACCGGCCGCGTGGATGGCCGCGCGGTAGCCGTCTTCTCACAGGACTTCACCGTCTTCGGCGGCTCGCTCTCGGAGGCGTACGGCGAGAAGGTCTGCAAGCTGATGGACCTGGCGATGAAGTCCGGGTTGCCCATCGTCGGCCTGAACGACTCGGGCGGGGCGCGCATCCAGGAAGGCGTCGTCAGCCTGGGGGCCTACGCCGAGATCTTCTTGCGGAACACGCTGGCGTCCGGGGTGGTGCCGCAGATCAGCGCTATCATGGGGCCGTGCGCCGGCGGCGCTGTCTACTCGCCAGCCATCACGGACTTCACGTTCATGGTCAAGGACACAAGCTTCATGTTTGTGACCGGGCCGGACGTGGTGCGGACCGTCACCCACGAGGTCGTGGACTTCGAAGAGTTGGGCGGCGCGATGAGCCACAACGCGCGGAGCGGCGTGGCCCACTTCGCGCTGGACGACGAGGTATCGTGCGTGCAGGAGATCCGCCGGCTGCTGGCGTACCTGCCCTCCAACAACGTGGACGACCCGCCACGCCTGGAGCCGAAGGACCGGCCCGACCGCGAGTCGCCAGAGTTGGACGCCATCATCCCGGACGATCCGTCTCGCGCCTATGACATGCATCGGGTCATTCAGTCAGTGGTGGACGACGGCGACTTCATGGAAGTGATGG
>JBBQBU010000677.1:0-2769 GCA_038318015.1 Chloroflexota bacterium
AACCGTTGGCGAGATCGCACCTGGGACGAAGCGAATTGTCGAGATCGCCGGCCGTTCCATCGGCATTTACAACGTCAACGGCAGCTACTTTGCGCTGCTCAATCGGTGCCCTCACCAGGCCGGGCCGCTCTGCAACGGCAATACGCATGGCTTCCTGAAGTCGGGTGCAGTCGGCGAATATGAGTACAGCCGCCCCGGCGAAATTGTCCGCTGCCCCTGGCACGGCTGGGAGTTCGATGTGCGGACCGGGCAGTCCTGGTTCGACCCGGTCAAGGTGCGCGTGCGGCGCTACGAAGTGACCATCGCATCAGGCTCCGAACTGATCGCGGAGGACGTGCCGGATGCCGAACCGGGGACGACGCCCGCCGAAGTTGCATCAGCAACCGGCGATGTTGGCGTGACCGAGGCCGGAATGGAAGGCATGCTGAAGGGGCCATACGTGGCCGAGACGTTCCCCGTCACCATCGAACAAGAGTACGTCCTGGTTGAGGTCGGCAGGTGAGAGGGGGCGACAACCAGGCGTCCAGCGGCCAGCCCGCCCGATGACGGAGTTGCCCGCCTTTCCGTATGGCGCAGTCTACTTCCGCAAGTCGAACCCGCCGAAGGCTGACTGGCCGCGCGATTATGCGACTGCCGCCGAAGACAGCGCGAACATGTTTCGCCACTGGTTCCTGTGGTCGGCCATCGAGACGGCCCCGGGCATCTTCGACTGGGCCGACTACGACCGACAACTTGATCTTGCGGCCCACAACGGCATCACGACGGTCATCGCCGAGTTCCTGACGGCAGCGCCGGAGTGGGCGTGGCGGCAATTCGCGCATGCCCGTTTCGAAGACCGCGACGGGAAGCGGGCGCACAGCACCTACAGCCATTCATGCGCGGTCGGCGGGTTCCCCGGCCTGTGCCTGGACAACGACGATGTGCGGGCGGCCGGCGAACAGTTCTTGCGCGCCCTGGTGGAGCGGTACCGCGAGCATCCGGGCCTCGGCGG
Source organism: Chloroflexota bacterium (assembly GCA_038318015.1). GTDB lineage: Bacteria > Chloroflexota > UBA6077 > UBA6077 > JACCZL01 > JADZEM01. Next base: position 992 of record JBBQBU010000677.1, read on the forward strand.
CTATGATATCTGGAACGAGTGCAACATTCCGGCCGCCTACTGTTTCTGCCCCGCGACGGCTACCCGCTTTCGGGAATGGCTGCGGGAGAAGTACGGCACGGTTGCGGCGCTGGGTGAGGCCTGGCGGCGGTACAGCATCGCGGAGTGGGACGACGCCGAGCCGCCCCGGACTCTCGCACCGTACCCCGATGTGCTGGACTGGCTCCAGTTCCGCATCGACAACGCCTACCGGCTGATGCGCTGGCGGGCGGACCTGATCCGCTCGCTCGACGCTGACCATCCGGTCACGGCGCACGGCGTCGCGCTTTCCATCTCGAACATGGCCGACGGTGCCTGCCACGAGTGGCGTGCCGCCGCCGAAGTCAGCAGCTACGGCTTCACCTGGGTGGCGTCTCGGCGCGGCAACGAGCCGTGGAAGCAGTGGCACGCCGTCGATCTGGTGCGGGCTGGCTCGCGCGGCAAGCCGTTCTGGCACGCCGAGGCCCAGGCCGGGCCACTCTGGATGCAGCCGCAGGTGACGGGTCGCCCGCGCGAGGACGGCCGGATCACCGACCCCGAAGACATTCGCCTCTGGAACCTCGTGTCGTTCGCGGGCGGTGCGACTGGCATGCTCTATCTGCGCTGGCGACCGCTGCTTGACGGGCCGCTATTTGGCGCGTTCGGCGGCTACAGCATGGACGGTTCTCGGACGCCCCGGTCGGAGATGATGCGGACGCTGGCCGAGTGGGCGACGGCTCCCGAGCAAGCAGATGTCTGGGAAGCGCGGCCGGTGCGCGGCGAAATCGGCATCGTCGTGGTACCGGAGTCGCAACTCTTTTGCTACGCGCAACAGGGCAGCACGGCACTCTACGCCCAGGCAGCGCGCGGTGCGTACCAGGGATTCCTGGAGGCCGGTTACCAGCCCGACTGGGTGCTGATCGACCACATTGACGAGTACGACGCGCTGTACTTGCCGTTCCCGGCGATGCTGCCCGCCGCCGTGGCCTCGCGCCTGCGTGTCTGGGTTGAGCGCGGCGGCACGCTGCTCTCCGAAGGCTGCCCTGGTTACTTCGGGGATGGTGGGACGGTCGGCGCGGTGCAGCCGAACCTCGGCCTTGACGACCTGTTCGGTGCGCGCGAGTCTTACGTCGAGTTCATGCCGGATCTTCTCGACGGCCTGACGTTCGAGGTCGGCGGGCAAGCTGCACCAGGTGGCATCTTTTTGCAAGCGTACACGCCCACGACTGGCACAGCGGTCGGCTGGTACCGTTGCGAGGCGGCCGGTGCCTATGCTGACGGTGCCGTCGCCGTCGTGGACAACCAGTTCGGGCAGGGCCGGACACGGCTCGTCGGGACCTTTCCCGGCTACGGGCACGCCCGCCAGCCGTCCGACGCCTCGCGCGCCTTCTTCGCGGAGGCTGCGCGCTGGGCCGGCCTCGCGCCGCACGCCACGACGGGCACACCAGGAATTCTGGCGCGCCTCCACGCCAGCCCGTCCGGAGCGTTTCTGTGGGTGCTGAACCATTGCCGGCAGTCGGAGACGGCAACCGTGCATTTCGGTGAGCATCTCGGGCCGTTCACGGCAGCGACGCGTCGGTGGGGCACCGGCGCGGCGGCGCTTGACGGCCAATCGCTCACGGTCGGCGTTGCCGGCCGTGACGGCGCGGTGGTGCAACTGCGCTGACGCGGCTCGCGTGCCATCTTTGCGCCACGCCGCCCGCCGCGACTACTCGATTCCGCACCGTGGAGCGGTCTGCCCCCGTGTGCGCGGGGTCGGACATGAGGGTCGTAACACTCAG
>JBBQBU010000678.1:0-2768 GCA_038318015.1 Chloroflexota bacterium
CGTTTACTGACTGGTTGAGAAGCGATCCAGCACGATGCTGCGCGGCTCGGATTCGGCGTCGCCAACGCTGATGGCACCGCGCGCGGCCGCGCCGGCGTCCTCGGCCTGGGCAGGCGTGCGAGCATGAACGCGGGCCAGCACGTCACCCGTGCGAACAGCGTCGCCAACAGCACGGACGACCTCGAAGCCGACCGCGTGGTCGATGGGGTCGCCCTTTCGCGCTCGACCGGCTCCGAGACGGTTCGCCGCCAGCGCCAGGGCCATCGGCTCGATGTCAGTCACAAAGCCGGCGCGATCTGCCCGCACCTCGACAATGACCGGAGCGGTCGGCAGCAGTTCCGGCTCGTCAATGGGCGAGGGGTCGCCGCCCTGCGCCGCCACGATCTCGCCCAGCTTCTCGGCACCGATACCCCGCCGCAGGCCCGACGCAGCCGCCGCTCGCGCTTCGGCCTCCGTGGTCGCCGCCCCGCCAAGCAGCAGCATTTCGGCCGCGACGCGCGTCGCCAGTTCGATCAGGCGCGGGTCGCCCGCGTCGCCGCGCAGTACCTCAATGGCCTCGCGGACTTCGAGCGCATTCCCGATGCACCGCCCAAGGGGCTGGTCCATGTCGGTCACGAACGCCGTCACCCGCCGCCCTGCCGCCTTGCCAATCACCATCATCTCGGCGGCCAGCGCGCGGGCGTCTTCAAGGTCCCCCATGAACGCGCCGCGCCCCTGCTTTACGTCGAGCACAATCGACGGCGCACCGCCAGCCAATTTCTTGCTCATGACGCTGCTGGCAATCAGCGGGATGCTCTGAACCGTGCCGGTCACGTCACGCAAGGCGTACAGCTTGCCGTCGGCCGGGGCCAGGTCGGGCGACTGTCCGGCAATGGCCGCCCCAACGGTGCCAATCTGCTGTATGAACTGGTCGGGCGTCAGGTCAACGGAGAACCCGTCGAACGACTCCAGCTTGTCGAGGGTGCCGCCGGTGAAGCCCAGGCCACGCCCCGACAGCTTGGCGACCCCCACGCCGAGTGCCGCCACCAGCGGCACCACGATCAATGACAGTTTGTCGCCGACGCCGCCGGTGCTGTGCTTGTCAACCACCGGCCGCCCGATGCCGCGCAGATCAAGCTGTCGGCCTGAGCGCGCCATGAGGTCGGTCAGGTCGGCCAGTTCGGCGCGATCCATCCCCCGGCAGCAGACGGCCATCAGCCACGCCGCCACTTGGTAGTCCGGAACGTCGCCGCGCACGTACCCGCCGACGAGTTGGTCTAGTTCGGCGCGGGTCAGGCGCTCACCCGCGCGCTTGCGGTCCAGGAGCTGCGGGATCGTCGCAACCATGCGCTATTCCCCTCGGGCGCTCGCCTGAGTTGCGACGGCTGCGACTGGGCGAACTCGGCACATCGCCAGGGTCATTGATGGTCGCATCGCCAATGCCGCTCGCCTCAGCCGAAGGTGCCGGCCAGCGCTTCCGATACGGTACCCCACCAGGCGCGTCCGCCGGCAAGATACTGGCGCGGCACCCGCGGCCCGATCCGGCAGAGCGCCTCATGCACAATGGTCTCCGACCAGTCGGCGTACTCTTCCAGCGAGATCTGCTGGTCGCCCTCGCTGCCGAAGAGCGTCACGATCTCGCCGGGCTGCGCCCAGGGGACTTCGCTCAGGTCTACAACGCACTGATCCATCGAAACCATGCCGACGATGGGCACCCGCACACCGCTCACCAGCGCCACCGCGCGGTTCGAGTGACTGCGCGGCACGCCGTCCGCATAGCCGGCCGGCACCAGCCCGACGCGCATCGCCCGATCAGCCCGATAGGTCCGGCTGTAGCCAATCGACGTGCCCGCCGTGATATCACGCACCGTGAGCAAGCGTGCGCGCAGGGCCACGGCTGGCCGGAGCGCCACCGTCTGCGGCACATGGGCGGACGGATAATGCCCCGACAGGCAGATGCCCAACCGGACCATGTGCAGCCAGGTCGTCGGCTCGCGCAGGGACGCTGCGCTATTCGCCGCGTGGACGATGGGAGGTCGCCAGCCGTCGGCGTCCAGCGCCTCGACTGCCGCCACGACCTCGTATAGCCGGTGCAATTGCTCCTCGGTGTGCGACCGTTCCTCGTCGTCGGCGCTGGCGAAATGGGTGTACAACCCTTCCAGGCGGATCGACGGCAGCCCGCGCAGCAAGCGCACCAGCGCGGGCACTTCGGCCGGCGGCGCACCGTAGCGCGTCAACCCGGTGTCCACCTTGACGTGCACGTCAAGCGTCTTGCCAGCGCGCCCGGCCAGCCGACCCAGCAGCAGCGCGTCATCCTGAGTGACAACGGTCGGCGTCAGGCCATGATCGACGATGGCGTCAGCCTCGCTCGGGATGTAGCCGGCGATCAGGAGGATGGGCGCGCGGATGCCGGCACGACGAAGGCGCACACCCTCGTCAACGCGAGCGACGGCCACGCGCTCCGCACCCGCAGCCAGGGCCGCGCGGGCAACCTCGGCGGCACCCAGCCCGTACGCCTCGGCCTTCACGACGGCGCAGATGCGCGTGTCGCCGCCAACGAGCCGAGCCACGGCCCGCACGTTGTCGGCTATGGCGTCAAGGTCAACAGTAAGCCAGTTCGGTCGCGCCTGACTGGGGCTACCAGCCCGGTCTTCGATCATCGTCATCTGCTCGACTCTCGCCTCCGGGAGCCGGGCGACCACGGCCGGCTAGACGGACGCCAGTATACCAGGGGCTTCGCCAGTTGATTGACCGTTTCGCCGCTCGATAAAATCACGAAAGGCGCGCGG
>JBBQBU010000679.1:0-2759 GCA_038318015.1 Chloroflexota bacterium
CCACCGCCGCCACCGCCGCCACCGCCCGAGAAGAACGGAAACCAGAGGATCGAGGGCCCGCCATATGACGACCGCGATGACGACGACGTGCTGGCCGTGTTGGTGCCCGGCGTGGGCGTGGGCGACACGCCATCGTGGTCCGGCATGGTGATGGCTGTGTCGGGCTTGAGGCGCAAAATCGGGTCGCCGAAGGCCGGCATCTCCAGCGTGTCGGTGGTGCCCTGCGCCAGCATCACCAGACTGGAACGCGCCTGGTTCCAGGTCGTCGCGCCCTCGTTGGTGCGCCAGCTAAAGCCGTAGATGCCCTGCGCGTCGCGCGTCAGGCCGTTGGGAGCGACCGCGTAGGTGCCCGGCGTCGTCGGCAAGCCCTCCCGGACCTCCTGCGCCAGCGGCTCAACGGCCGGGGCTTCTTCAGTGGCCGCAGACGAGGACGACGAACTAGGGGCCGAGCAGGCAGCCAGCGACGCGGCCAGCAGCAGTGCGGCGGCGACTCGCACGGTCGGCTCGGCGCTGCGCCGCAGGTAGAGGCTGGCGTCTTCGGCAAGGTCAAGCAGCCGCAGGCGAGCCTGGGCGTGCTGGTCGTGGTTGGTCGAAGCTGGCTTCATCTGGTGGGCCTTCTCCTGACCGAAGACGTTCGCGAGGGCGGGCGGGTTCCCCATCGTGGCGTCAGCTTCAAGAACGAATCAGCAACGGCGCAGGGGACCCGTCGCAGTATAGCCGGGCATCGTTCCTCGTAGGTCTTGTCACCCCACCCGGGGGTGCGGGTCTCAGCATGGTGTCGTGGAGCGAACTCCGCGCCTCCTGTCAAAGCGTCGCCCTGCGACACACGAACGCCCCACCCGTGCCGCAGAGCAACACTTGATCGTCGCCGTCAACTGTAGCCACGGCCCATCGTGTTGAAGTGCACCTGGCCGGCACCGCTCAGGTGCCGAACTGGCGGTCGCCAGCGTCGCCCAAGCCCGGCACGATGTACCCCTGCTCGTTCAAGTGGCTATCCACGGCCCCGACGTAGATGTGCACGTCCGGGTGGGCTGCTTCCAGCGCTCGGATGCCCTCTGGCGCGGCGATCAGCCCGACGTAGGTCAGCGGCCGGCGGCCAGTGCGCCGCAGCACGTCCACCGCCGCGATGGCCGAGCCGCCCGTCGCAAGCATCGGGTCGAGCAGCACCCAGGCCTCAACCTCGTGGCCGGTGGGCGGCTGCCCCGTTGACAGCCTGTTGTAGTACTCGACGGGTTTCAGCGTCTCCTCGTCTCGGTACAGGCCCAGGTGCCAGACTTGCGCCTGTGGCACCAGCGTCAGGAATGCGTCGGTCATGCCGAGGCCGGCCCGCAGGATTGGCACCAGCCCGATCGTCACGCCAAGCTCGTAGCCGGGCGCGTCGGCCAGCGGCGTGCGGACCGTGCGCGACGCGACCGGCACGTTGCGTAGCGCCTCGTACCCCAGCAGCAACGAAATCTCGCGGACCAACTCGCGAAACCGAGGCGCGCGCGTCTGGACATCGCGCAGCTCGGCGACCTTCAGACGGACGAGCGGGTGTTCAGACGCGTAGAGCATGGCGCGTGCGGCTCCTGACATCGGTGTCGGCGACCACGGCACCGGCGCGGCTGCCGCCTCAGGATACTGGAAGCGTGCGCCCTGGTGAACAACTCTCTCCGGCCAACCCCGATACGGAGGGTACCGGGGCCGCCCGCTCGCGGCGCACCAGTCGCATCGCCAGCGTCGCCAGCCCGACGATGCCGCCGGCCGCCATCACGTACATCAGCGGATCGACCGGGTACCGGTAGCGCGGGACATCCCCCACCAGCATCGCGCTCACACCAATCAGCACCAGTGCCACCAGGAACGGCAGCACGGCCGGGCGATACGCACGCACCAGCACCGACAGCGCCGCTCCCACCAGCCCCAGCCCGACAATCCACCAGGCGAACCGCGTCGGGCGAAAGATCTGGGCCAGCCGCTCGGCTTCGGCCGCCTCGTTGACGTGCGCGGGCGGCGGCGGTTCAAGCAGGTAGTTGAAGCGCGCCCCCCAGGAGTTCGCCACGCGCGGCTGGTCGTGCACGTCCTGGTGCCACGCGACGCTCTCCTCCTTCGGTGCGCCCTTCAGCAGTTCGTAGAACATGTCCACCGTGCCCGAGACCCATAGCATCGGATCGCGCATGATCGCCTCGGTGGCGATGTCGCGCAGCATCGCGTCGGTTTGGGCCTCAGTCAGCTTCAACTCGTCGCGGATGCGCTGGAACACCTGCCCCGGCTCCGGGCGCTTGTCGGTCACTTCCTGGGCGATCTGGCGGGCGCGCGTCCGCTGCGGAGCCTCACCGGGGAACGCCCCGACCTCTTTCTCGAAGAAGATGAATTTGCGCTCGTGCTTGACCGACCGCGAGATCAGGAAGCGGCCGGTGCTGGCGGCCCCGGCCGTGCCATAGATCACCTGATTGCGGATGGCCCACGGGACGACCAGCAGCGCGAAGCACCCGGCCGCCAGCGCCACAGCCATGATGCTCGGCCGCCAGCGCCGAAACACGAACAGCGCGGCTAACGGCAGCGCCACCAGGACCGCCTGCCCGACCGGCCGGGTCAGCGCGGCGAGACCGAGCGCCAACCCACCCGCCGCGAAGTAGGCCCGCCGCTCGGAGCGCAGGCCCGCAACCAGCAGCAGCATTGCCAACGTCAACAAGACCGTGAAGACCGATTCCGTGATCAGATAGTGTTCGTAGATCAGCAGCGGGCCGGAGAGCGCCGCCGCCAGCCCCGCCAGCAGC
>JBBQBU010000680.1:0-2757 GCA_038318015.1 Chloroflexota bacterium
GGGCCTCGGCGATGCTCGGGCAAGTGCTGCCGTCTTGGACGTACCTGCACGCCCAGCGCCTGCGCCGGCGCATCGCCTCCCAGGTTGTGCCGCTGCTGGCCGACCTCGATGCCTTCCTGTTGCCCACGGCGTCGAACCTGCCCCCTACCCCCGACACGACCGGCGACCCGTCGTTTCAGGCGGTCTGGTCGCTGCTCGGCCTGCCCTCGATCAGCCTGCCCAGCGGCATCAGCGCCGACGGGCTGCCATTCGCCACGCAACTGGTCGGGCGGGAGTTGGACGAGCCGACGCTGCTGCGTGCGGCGCACTGGCTCGAACGGCAGTTGGCGTTCACCGCGAAGCCACCGGAGACGTGGTGAGTATGACCGACCGTGCGGCAAGCCCCGCCGACCCGGCTGCCGAGCAGCGCGCAGAGATGGCTGCCGAGCAGCGGGCGCAGACGTTGAAGTCGGGCATGCGCCGGGCGTACGACACGGCCGCCCCGCGCTATGAGCAGTACATCATGCCGTCGTTCGTGCCCATCGCGCGGCGGGTACTCTGGTACGCGCGGCCGAACTCGGACGACATCCACGTTGATCTGGCGACCGGCACCGGGCTGATCCCCGCCGTGGCCGACGACCGGCGGATGATGACCTGCATCCCGCCGTGGCGCGTCGGCATGGACCTCTCGGGGTCGATGCTGCGAGCGGCGCGGCTGGCCTCCCCCCCGACGAAACTGGTGCAGGGCGACCTGGACCGCCTACCGTTCCGCACCGACAGTCTCGACCTTCTGACGCTGTCGTTGGCGCTGCACCACCTTCCGACGCCTCGCCACGCCCTACCAGAGCTGCGGCGGGTGCTGCGCTCACGCGGCCGGCTGATGCTGGCCGCCTGGGGCAGCGAACTCAGTCCGCTGTGGCAGGCGTTCGACGACTGGTTTGAGGCGGCCGGACTGGGTACCGCGCGGACGATCCACCGCAGCGACATGCCTATCAACACGCCAGAGGCGCTAACGGCCGCCCTGACCGATATCGGCGGCTTCAGCACCGTGCATGTGACGCCAGAGCGTCCGCCGATCACGTTCCCGACGCTGGCCGATTTCTGGGAATGGCGCGTGTCGTTCCCGGCCACGCACCTCGCACTGGCGGAATACCCGCCGGAGCGTTACGTCGAGCTACGCGCGGCCTGCCTGGAAGCCCTGGGTGCACGGGCCGGCGCTGACGATGGAATCGGCGTGGTTCAGGCAGATCAGACGGTGTTGTTCGCCGTCGCGCGGCCGTAGCACTCGCGCCGTGAGCAGGCCGCCGCGCGGTACTATCCTGGCTCGTGGCGAGGAGGGACCGTGACGCAGCCGCCAATCGTACCGCCAGTCAGCCTGCCGCCAGACAACCACACGCACTCCGAATGGTCGTGGGACGCCTTCATGGGGTCAATGGAAGGCTCGTGCGCGCGGGCGCTTGAGCTTGGGCTGCCGTCCATCGCCTTCACCGAGCACGTAGACTTCACGCGGTGGTACATCCCGGCGGATGTGCAAGTACGTCTGTCATCCGGCGAGTTCGGGGTGCCGGCCCAGCGGCTCGCTGCGCGCGTCGGCCCCGATCAGCGCGTCATCCCCGCGCCGTTCGATGTCGATGGCTACCTTGCTGCCGTCGAGCGTTGTCGGGCACGGTTCCCCGCCCTTCGCATCCTCACTGGCGTGGAACTCGGCGAGCCGCACTGGTTCGCGGAGCAGAGTGCCGTGCTGCTGGGCGGCGGCGCCTTCACGCGGGTACTCGGGTCGCTGCACACGCTGGAGGTCGCGGGGGAGCTGCGCGAGGTAGGCGGGCTCTTCCGCGACGAAGCGAACGGGATGGCCGTGCCCGCCGTGGTGGCTGCCGATGCCGTTCGGGCCTACCTTACGGAACTGGTGCGGATGATCGAGTCATCCAGCGAGTTCGGCATCCTGGCCCACATCGACTACCCGATTCGGCGCTGGCCGGCGACCTCCGGCAAGTACGCGCCCACCATGTTCGAGGATGAGTACCGGGCGGTCCTCCGAGTACTGGCGAAGACGGGTCGCGCCCTCGAAGTGAACACGCGGATACCACTGCACCCGCTAGTGGTACGCTGGTGGCACGAGGCAGCCGGCGACGCCGTGTCGTTCGGTAGCGACGCGCACGTCCCGGCCGATGTCGCCAGCGGCTTCTCAGAGGCCGCCGCGATGGTCGAGGCGCAGGGGTTCCGGCCCGGCCGCACCCCGCACGACTTCTGGACGCGCGCGCTGGTCAGGTAGGCGCGCTGTCCGTATCGGTCTTGAGAGCGATACAGGCTGCCGCACACGGACTGGTGCGGTCGCCACCCAGATGGCCGCGCAACAGTCCTGACGAGGCGTCGGTCGTGCTAGTGGGTCACGCTCCATATAGTTGAGTATCCGACCAGATTGACGCATCCCCAATCAAATACGACGTGACCCACTAGTAGCCTGTCACATGAGTATTGATGGGTCGCAGCAAGTCATGTCATCCCGACCGCAGCGAGGAACGAGCGAAGCGGAGGGATCTCGGCAACGGATATCCCGACCTAGAGATCCCTCGATTGCGCTCGCACGCTCGCTGCACAAATATCGTCACGCTGCGCGCAACGACATCACTCAGGATGACATTGTTAGGATCTGCAAGGGAATAACCGTTACACCCGGAGGCAGTCTGACTCCTTATGTAAGCGCCCGCTGATGAGACGGTTATCTCCTGACGAATCCTTAGGTATCTCCTCAATTGGGCAGGGTAGGTCGGGTGTAGC
>JBBQBU010000681.1:0-2741 GCA_038318015.1 Chloroflexota bacterium
CGCGACCAAGTTCGGCCTGTCCGAACGTGATGCTGATGGCCTGATGACCGCGCTGCGCCGGCTGGCGAAGATGAGTGACGTGGATCGTCAGCAGGTGATCGGTGTGCTGAAGTTGGCGACGAAGGGGGTGGACGCATGACACCTAACTGGCTGTTCCAAAATCGCATCGCGCTCTGGCGGCTCGGCGTCGAGCACCGCGAGGCGCTGCTAGCGCAGTACATGGTGTTCTACGGCCTCACCGAGCGCCCGCCTCTGAAGAGTATCTATCGCGAATTGCTCAGCGAGATTCAGGGTGCTCGCCTGATCTACGCGCCGCTCCCGATGGATCGCTACGCGCAGACCGAGGTCGTCAATGGGCGTACCGAGATCACTATCAACACGCTGATCGGGCGGATGCCGGGCATCAAGGACCACCACGGCGTGGAGCATGTCGCCGGGTGGCACGAGAGCTTCCACGTCGCGGTCGATGTGGAGCGGCGGGACCTCCCGCCGCTGACATATCTCACAAGGGGGCTGGGGGGTTCGACCTCCAGCCCCCTTCTTTGTGATGCGAACCAGAACGACCAGCGGGGGTGGACCGTCAGGGAGCGGGCTATCGAGACTGCTGCATTGGCGGCTGCCATCGCGGACGCCGACCTGCGGCGCACGCTCAGCTACTTGAACTTCCTCCAGCTCGCTTCGTGGGGTGGCGACATGGGGGCGCCGGGCTGGCAATTTCTGGAATCGATTGCGGGACGCATCGGTGTGAACCGCACCGCTCTCCGTCGGTATCTCGAACAGCACGGCATCTGCCGCTTCAGTGCGGTCGACGGCAAGAACCGGCTGATTGGTATTTCACAACCGTTCAGGGGGTTCGTATGCCTGGAGCCCGAGTCGGCCTTGACCAAGTCAATCGCCTTGCAGACGCCGTCCGCGACAAGATCATAGCCAAGCGCGCCTTCGTAGCCGAGGCGAAGGGGCCGATCACGATCAAGGTTGTTCCCCTCGGCAGCGGCGGGTTTGACGTGGACGTGACGGCGACAACCTAAGCGCGACCTTCGTTCAACCACATATCGCTCGGGCCGGCGGAGAGGCTCCCGTCCCTCTGGGAGAAGGAGGCGAGATGGGAGCCTCTCGCCATGAAGCCGACCGCGAAGCGCCGCAGCGAAGCCACAGACCTCGGCCTCGACATCCACGCCGAGTGGAGCACCGGGCCGCGCACGCCCGCCTGGGATCGACTCTGGCGGATCATCCTCAGCGACCTCGATCTTGAGCCAGTGCACCCCGACACGCAACAGCACCGGCGAGGGGGCGACGATGCCTGATCGTCTCCTGGCCGCCACTGCCCGCTATCGTCGTCTCGCGACCATCTCTACCTGCGCCGACACATCGTGCGTCTGCTGGGGAACGCGGCGTCGCAGTGACGGCACCGTGCATTGCCCTTTCTGTCGTACTACGAGCCCCACTCTCGAACTTCGAATACGCGGCAGCGACCTGAAGGCGCGCTGCGCCGCCGACTGCGATCTCGAGCGGGTACAGGGGTTGATTGACGGTGACGACGCACCGCTCCTGGCGCTCTACGGCAATGGACTGAGTGCGCAGCACGCCCGCCTGCTCCTTGACTCAGCGGTAGCCTCACACATCGCCGCAGCGCGGCCATACTCTACTGCGCCGCACGCTGCCTCACTGGAGCGCCTGGGCTTCGCCAAGAGCCAGCGGAGCGCGCCCGCGCTCGTCGTCCCGGTCTGGAACGTCCATGGTGAGCGGGCCACGTACCAGGCCCGTCCGGACACGCCGCGCGTCAAGGACGGCAAGCCGCTCAAGTACGAGACGCCGTCGGGGACAAAGATGGCGCTCGATGTACCGCGAGCGGTACGTCGGGATCTCAGTAACCCAAAGATCCCGCTCTTCATCACCGAGGGCGCGAGGAAAGCTGACGCGGGGGCGAGTGCCGGCCTGTGCTGTGTCGCGCTGCTGGGCGTCTGGAACTGGCGCGGAACCAACGAGTGGGGCGGCAAGACCGCACTGCCAGACTGGGAGCTGGTCGCCCTCAAGAACGCGGCGAATGTCGGGCGCGAGGTGTACATCACGTTCGACAGCGACGTGATGTCGAAGCCATCCGTCTTCCTGGCCCTGACGCGCCTGAAGCCGTTCCTGGAGTCGCGTGGGGCGGTCGTGCGCACCATCTACCTGCCGGCCCGCGAGGACGGATCGAAGGTTGGTCTGGACGACTTCCTGGCCGACGGCCACGATGTCGATGACCTCCTGGCGCTGGCCACTGGGACGCTTCGCGAGCCGGCCGACTCGTCCTCACTGGATGCGGACGAGCGTGAGACGATCGCTGACGCACTGGTCCGGATCGGGTCGGCCGGCGCGCTGTTCTGCGACGGGCTGGGCACCGGGTACGCGCGTATTGCGGTGGCCGACCACACCGAGTGCTGGCCACTCCGTGCGAAGGGGTTCCGCCACTGGCTCGTCGGCATGTACTACGCCGAGACCGAGCGCGCGCCGAACGGCGAGGCGATCTCAAGTGCCATGAACGTGCTTGAAGCGAAGGCGAAATTCGGCAACCCAACGGAGCCAGTCTACGTGCGTATCGCGCCGGATGGCGACGATGGTGTTCTTGATCCGGAGATCGCCACCATCCTTGTAGATGCCACTGCCACGGGGTGCGGCATTGTTCGCGATGGTGACGTTCGCGAGCGTGCCCGGAGTGCTGCTGTCCCCGCGGAAATGGAGTCCACCTCCGAGACCTGTACTCG
>JBBQBU010000682.1:0-2737 GCA_038318015.1 Chloroflexota bacterium
AGCGCAATGTCCCACGGCGTCCCCTCCGTCTGGAGCAGCGTACCCATGCGCCGGGCCTCCCGCAACTCTGGCGTCATCCCGCGTGAAGCCACCATCGGCGTGTACACGGTGCCGGGGCAGATGCAGTTCACCCGAATGCCCTGCAACGCATGGTGCGCCGCCATGCTGCGCGTCAGGCCGATGACCGCCGTCTTCGAGGTTGGGTATAGCAGGCTGGTGTGCCCGCCCAGCAGCCCCGACACCGACGAGATGTTGACAATCGAGCCGGCACCCGCCGCGATCATGGGCGGGAGCGCGTGCTTCGCCATCAACACCATCGACGTGACGTTGACGCGCATCGCTCGGTCCCAGGCTTCGTCATCCACCTGGGTCGCATCGCCGTGCGGTCCCGTGACGCCCACATTGTTGATGAGGATATCCAGCCGCCCGTGCTCGGCCAACGCCCGCTCGACGGCCCGCTGACACGATGCCGAGTCCGTCACATCCGTCTCGGCCAGGACGGCACTGCCGCCGTCCCGCTCGATCAAGTCAAGCGTCCACTCGGCCCAGTCGCGGCGCTCGTCCACCAGCACGACACGCGCGCCCTCACGCGCCAGCGTCACAGCTGTGGCACGTCCGTTCCCGATGATCGGGCCGTCCGGCCCGGCCGGGCGCGACCCCGCACCGGTGACGATGGCGACTTTGCCCGCCAGCCGCTGCGCCCGGGGCAGCCCTGGGTCGCCGGGGAGCGGTTCCGCCTGCGGATCTTGCGCGTCCATAGCGATGACACCTCCGTCGCGGTCGCGGCGACAGCGCCGCCGCGTCAGCCTGAAGGGTACTCCGGGCGCGGCACATGAACCGCCGCGTCGCGTATCCTGCTCGGAGGATCCGGCGTACCCGCCGGTCATCGTGAGGATACGTACGTATCTACGTTACCCTTGACCTGTCCGCCGGCCATGTGACCACACAACCTAACACCTTTGGTGAAATCGAAGTGATACGTCGGTGAAGGTGCTGATTGCGGAAGACGATGCCGTATCGCGGCTAATGCTGCGCCGCGCCATCGAACATCTCGGTCATGAGGTGCTGGTAGCCACCGATGGCACCGACGCCTGGGAGTTGTACCGCCAGCATCAGGTTGACGTGATCGTCAGCGATTGGCTGATGCCGGGCATGGATGGCGTGGACCTTTGCCAGCGGGTGCGCGCCACCCAGCGCGAGACGTACACCTACTTCATGCTGTTGACATCCCTGGAAGGCAAGCAGCACTTCATGCAGGGGATGCAAGCCGGCGCCGACGACTATCTGATGAAGCCGCTTGACCTGGAGGAGCTACAGGTGCGCCTCCAGGTTGCCTCCCGCGTGACCACCCTGCACCACCAACTTGCCGAGAAGACGCGCGAACTTGAACGGGCGAACCTGGCCCTGGCCGAGAGTGCCCGGCGCGACCCGCTGACTGGCCTGGGCAACCGCCTGCAACTCCGGGAAGACCTGTACCGGCTGCAGCGCTGGCTCGAACGGTACAACCGGGGCTTCGGCGTGGCCCTCTGCGACGTGGACCGGTTCAAGCTGTACAACGACCGGTACGGCCACGTCGCGGGCGACGAGGTGCTCCAGTCGATCAGCAGGGCCGTTGCCGATACGATCCGCTCGGGAGACATGGCGTATCGGTACGGCGGCGAGGAGTTGCTCGTCATCATGCCGGAGCAGACGGCCGAAACGAGCGTCATCGCGATGGAGCGCGTCCGCGAAGCCGTCGAGCACCTGGGCATCCCGCATCAGTCGAATCGGCCGTACGGGGTCGTGACCATCAGCATCGGGTTGGTCGCCATCGGGCAGGGCGAGCAACTGCCCTGGGAACTGGTGCTGAACCGCGCGGACACCGCGCTGTATCGGGCAAAGGCCGAGGGCCGGAATCGCGTGGCGCTAGGGGCGGTGGACGCGCTGGGGCTGGCCCCCAACCCCGACGTTCCGATGGACATCAACCTCGGGCGCGGCCTGGAACTGGCGGGCAACCTGGACGACGACGACGACGGCCACCTGGACCCGAGCGTGCCAGCACCGAACTCGTAGACCTCGCGCCTGCCGCACCGCGACGGCATTCCTGCGTGATTCTCAGCGCCCTGCCTCATGATCCGCTATCCTGAGGTCTGGGTGCTGGCGTAGCCTTCGGCACGGTGCCCGGCGCGCTTGACCCAATGGGGAGGCGGCCCGATGGCGGTCAAGTGCCTGATTCACGACGCGCTCGAAGTCGCTGATCCCATCCTCGGCGAGGCGTTCTATCGCGACTGGAACCCGACGTACGCGCTGTACTGCTCGGGGCCGGACGTGCCGTCTGATTCTGTCGTGAACAAGAAAGACCCCACCGCCTGGCGGCACATCCCCCGGACCTGACCGGCGCAGCGTCAGCGTCGCAGGGCAATTGCATTACTTCTCGCATTCCCATTCTGTGCACTAATGAGCAGTCTGAGTGCGACGGACGCGCCCAATTTTAGCTCGGAAGCATCAACTCGACCGCCGAACAAGAGGCGGGAGTCGTGAAGAGGCGCGGAAGCTGGCGTGAAGTGCCCAAAACCGAGTCAGAATACTCGACTAGACAGAAGGTTATGCAATCGCCCTGGCGGCCGAAGGCATCCGCATAGACGCACACATGGATGGCCGCTATAATCGCCGCGCCGTCTCCGTGCGCCCCATGACTGGACCGTCAGCAGGCAGGAAAGCTGCGGCCAGGATCACCGCATGACTCGGCTACTTGGCC
>JBBQBU010000683.1:0-2734 GCA_038318015.1 Chloroflexota bacterium
TGAAGGTCGGGCCGATTGGCGGCGGGCAGCCGATCCGTGGGCTGGCGGCGATCCTGCCGATGCCGGCCCCCGGCGCAATGGCGGCCCCGGCTCCGGCGGCCCCGGCAGCAGCCGCTCCCGCTGCTGCCGCACCTGCAGTGAAGCCGGCTGGCCAGCCGTCTCCGACGATGGCCCCGGCGATGGGTGCTGCCCAGATGCCGGCCTCCCTGCCGCGCACCGGTGAGGCCGAGGCTCCGACCACATGGCTGGCCGGCATGGCCGCCCTTGGCGCGAGCTTGCTGATGGCCGGCTTCGGGCTGGCGGTGCATCGCCGCCGCGCCTGATTCCGCAGCGCTCGCCGCGCCACGGCCTAACCGCGCGGTCGGCAGCCGCGCGGCTCCTCCCAGCGGCCCCGCCCCCGGTCTGGCGCAAGATCGGGGGCGGGGCCGTCCGATGGGATGACGCAGACCGATTGTCGCGCCGGCGTGGACTGCTACGCCGGGTTGGTGGCGGTTCCGGCGGCGGCGCGCAACGCCTCCGTGGCCTCGCAGTCGATGGCGTAGTGTTCGGGCAGAGAGATGCGCTCGTCGGGGCGCTTCGTGCAGGTGATCTGCACGCCGTAGTCGCGCGCCGCCCCCTCCACTGTCACGTAGCCCATGATGACGTCGTCCAGAACCGCCGCCACGTCGCGCGTGAACGGGTCGTGGTAGCCGCCGCCGCCGGGTAGCTCCAGGGTCGCTGTGATGTCCGGCTCCAGCGTGATGTACGCTTTCGGATTCGGGCGGTCGCCGTTGCTCAGGAAGAACTCGCCGATGGCCCCGTCGCCGCCGCCCAGGTAGCCTTTGGCGCGGAACTTCGTGCGGTCGCGCATGCCGGCCATCGACCAGGGCAGGCCGCTGGTCGTGCGGAACGTCGTGTACTGTCCGCAGCCGCCCCGGAACCGGCCCGGCCCGCCTGAGTCTGGCTTGATCTCGCGGCGCTCCAACATCATCGCCGTCAGGTTCTCGATGACTTCGGCCGGCACACCCGCCACGCCGCTCGGGAACCCAATGTTGTTGAGGCCGTCCTTCGTCGGGCGCGCACCGGTGCCGCCACACTGGAAGATGGTGAGGTTGAACGTGCGGCCGTTCTGCTCCTCGCCACGGAAGACGGTCGCCCAGAGCGGAGCCGCGCCTTCGGCCATCAGCCGGTCGGGCAGGATCGGCGCGAGCGCCCCGAAGATCAGGTTCGGCAGGAAGTGGCCGATGATGTGGCGCGCTGCCACCGGTGCCGGGTACTTGGGGTTGAGGATCGTCCCTTCCGGTGCGGTGACGTGCACCGGCCGAAACGAGCCTTCGTTGTGCGGTACTTCGGGGCAGATGGCCGCCTTGATGGCGAAGCTGGTGTAGGCGTGGGTGTAGTTCAGCACCGAGTTGATGCCGAACCGACTCTGCGCCGACGACCCGGTGTGATCGACGTACAGGTTGTCGCCGTCTACCGTCACCGTTGCCTTCAGGATGATGGGTGCTTCGAAGCCGTCGCTCCACAACTCGTTGGTGTAGACACCGTCCGGCAACTCGCGGATCGCCTGCCGTAGCGCCTGCTCCGACCGCTCGATGATGGCATCTGCAAGCGGCTCGATGGTGTCAAGGTCGAACTCATTCATCAGTTCAAGCAGCCGCGCGCCGCCCACGTCGTTGCAGGTGGTCATGGCGTACAAGTCGCCCTCAACCTCGTCAGGGGTGCGGACGTTGCCTCTGATGATCTGGAACAGGATTTCGTTCCGCTCGCCCTTGTCGAACAGCTTCATGATCGGGATGTACAACCCCTCCTCGTAGACCTCGCGGGCCTCGGCGGAGAGGATGCGGCCGCCGATGTCGGCCACGTGGCAGGTGTTGGCGAAGAAGGCGACCGGCTTGTCGTTGCGGAAGATGGGCGTCAGGATGGTGATGTCGTTGATTTGGCCCGCCGTCATCCACGGGTCGTTGGTCAGCAGCACGTCGCCCGGCGAGAGTGTGTGCGGCGGGTAGGCCCGCAGGAAGTGCTGCACGCCAGTCGCCATCGCGTTGATGTGGCCGGGCGTGCCCGACTCGGACTGAGCGACCATGTTGCCGCGCACGTCGAAGACTCCACAGGCCAGGTCTTGCGACTCGCGGACGATGGTGCTGAACGCGGTCCGCATCAGCGCCGCCTGCTGCTCGTTCGTGACCGAGAGCAGCCGGTTCCAGAGCACTTCCAGCGTGATCGAGTCGATGGTGCTGGCCTGGGCGGTGGCGGTCTGTGAGACTGTCATTGGCGTGTATCCCTCACCGGCCGCCTCTCCCTCGCCGCGCGCGACGTGGAGCATCCAGGCGGAGCCTGCGGCATTATGGCGCACGCTGCTCGGCGGCTCCAGGGGTTGCTGCCGCGCAGCGTGCGGGTGGCACGACGGCAGCCGCACCGTGTTTCGCCGTATCCGTCGTGGTTGAGGGGCTATGAAACCCGGCTACGACACCCGCGTGCCCGGCGGGATGTCGTTGTCCAGGGTCAGCAACCCAAGCTCCTCGACGGCTCCGCGCCCGCCGGCTGCCAGTAGCATCCCACGTGACTCGATGCCGCGCAATTTGGCCGGCTTCAGATTCGCAACGATGACGATCCGCTTCCCGACGAGCGCCTCCGGCTCGTAGAAGGCCGCGATGCCGGACACGATGGTCCGCTGCTCGTAGCCCAGGTCAAGCTCGATCTTGAGCAGCTTGTCGGTCTTCGGCACGCGCTCGGCGGCCAGCACGACGGCCAC
>JBBQBU010000684.1:0-2715 GCA_038318015.1 Chloroflexota bacterium
CGGGTCAGGTTGGCCCGCTTTAACGACCGTTCAGACCCTCTGGACATCCCATTTCGTCAGATTCGCGCAGTCTTCGCTCGCTCAGTGTGCATCTTCGCGACTCCTCGTGGCCCGCCACCCTGCCGGATTGAGCAGTTACGCGAGAGAGTGCATGGTCATTCGTTAGGAATGCTTCGCAGCCCTGTGCTACAGCGGTTTTCTGAGCAGACGGCCCCGTACCAGACCTGCTCGCCTCCAAGTAGCCGGGGGCCATCTTATATGCACACCGCTGTACTGCGGCAGCAAGCTAAAGCGCATCGGGCAACCGCAGACCGTATCTCACCTGCAACCGAGCTGCCATTTCCGCCACGGACTCGTCAATGCCGAGGCACTGGAGGCCGCGGCTCTCAAGCAGAAGCTCGCGATAACGGTCGTACAGGCGATAATTTGCGACACGCGTCGGCTGGACGAGTACTTCGGCCAGCGAAATGACGGACGTGACGCCGACAACTTCTTCAGCATCTATGCGCCGAAACACCTCAAACACGACCGAATCACGCTGCCCGCGAGCTTCGACGAGGTAGATGAACGGCGACGTGTCAAGGCCGAGGCGGATCACTCCCTGGAGTGCTTCCGCAAGCTTCACGGCGAACGTTCGCTCCATTCGTCGCGGAGCTCATCAATATATGTCTGGGCATTGACGCCTTCCCAGATCTCTTTGCCCAGCCCATGCAGTTCAAGGATGCTGTGCCGAGGCGACCGGGTGCGAGACACTTGGGCATCTGGCAGATCGGCTTCGATCATCTCCAGCAGCGCCCGGCGGTCCGCCACCGGCAGCGCGCGGATGTGCTCCTGGTAGATGTCAGCAATTGCAGCTTCGGCCATCAGTGCCTCCCTCGCCCATCCCCACTTGCCACGGGACGCTCACAATAATTCTAGTGTTCGCGCCTCAGAAACATCGAATGTATCTGGGCGCGCCTGCGCCGGCAGTTCGGCCGCCGACTGGCCGAACTGCTGGCGGAAAAACTGTGCTACGTGGCCGGGTGCGACCGCACAGCTTCCTCGTTGACCTCGGTGCCCCAGCCGGGGCCGGTCAGGAGCGACAGGTGCCCGTTCTCGATCTTCGGCGAGACCGTCACGAGGTCGTAGTACCAGGGCACCACGTCAGGGTCGATCTCCATGATCCGGAGGTTCGGCACCGCCGCCGCGAAGTGCGAGCTGATCGTCGTCGCCAACGGGCTGTAGAAGTTGTGCGGCGCAACGTTTGTCTCGTACGCGTCGGCCATCGACGCAATCTTCATCGACTCAAGGATGCCGTTGTACGGCACGTCGATGATCGCCACATCCATCGAACCCTGCTCGAAGTAGGCGCGGAACTCGCGGCGGCCGTACAGCGTTTCGCACGACGCAATCGGGATGCTGGTGCTCTCGCGGATGTAGCGCATCCCCTCCGGGTAGCGCATGTCCATCTCCAGCCAGAACAGGTCGAACTCCTCCATGGCGCGGGCCATCTTCAGGTAGCCCTCAGTCTTGTAGTTGAAGTTCAGGTCAACCAGGATGTCCATGTCCGGGCCGGTGCCCTGCCGGAATGCCGCCAACTGGTCCTTGATCGCGTTCAGCACCTTGCGGTCGGCGTTTAGCTCCGGGAAGCCCTCGCCGCGCGCGAAGCCCGGCACGTGACCGCGCGGGTTGTTGTTGTCCAGCAGCACGACATTCGTCTTGAGGCCGGTGTAGCCGCTGGCGACCACTTCCTTGCCAAGCTCTACGATGTCGTCCAGTGTCTTGATCGGCTTGACGCCCAGCGACTCGGCCCGGCCGCCCACGCGATACGAACCGCAGTGCGACCAGTACAGCCGGATGCTGGTGCGGATCGGGCCGCCGAGCAATTCATAGACGGGGATGCCCAGCGCCTTCGCCTTGATGTCCACCAGCGCATTCTCGATGGCCCCGATGGCCTGCTGGATCACGCCGCCGGCGGCCACGCGTCGGAGCGCCAGCATCAGCGCCGTGTGCGCCTCAATCGGCCGGGGGTCTTTGCCAATCAGCACCGGAGCCAGCCGCTCGATGACGCTGGTGACGCCCAGCCCGCCAAACGACTCGTTGTACTCGCTCCAGCCGACCAGCCCTTCGTCGGTCGAAATCTTCAAGAAATCGAACGCCCGCCCGCCGCCGTCGGCGTGGAGCGTTTCAATCGCCGTGATCTTCACGCTGCCTCCCTGCGCGGCGTCGCCCTTGCGCCAGCACACACGCGGATGGTGCTGCCCTGCGCGCCGCTCGGCAATGCTACCGCGCCCCGCTACAAAAGACCCATTCCGGCGATCCACCTGGCGGCCCGCCCTGACGCCCGGCCCCGCGACCCCGCCATCCGGCGCTACAATCCCTGGTAGTTGCTCGGAGAGTGGGGGTACGGATGGGGAAGACGCGCGTCACGCTGGCCTACGGGAAGACCGGCCTTGAAGTAGAGTTGCCGGCCGAACGAACGACGATCATCGAGCCGCGCTATCTGGCCGGGCTGCGGGATGAGCCGGCCGCGCTGCGTCAGGCGATGCGGCAGCCGCACGCCTCCGAGCCGCTGCGGGAGCGCGTGCCGGCCAGCGCCCGCGTCGCCATCAGCGTCTGCGACGTGACCCGTGCCACCCCCACCCGCCGTATCCTGCCAGTCATCCTCTCCGAGATCGACCACGTTGACCCCAAGAACATCACCATCTTCATCGCCACCGGCACCCATCGCGGCAA
>JBBQBU010000685.1:0-2711 GCA_038318015.1 Chloroflexota bacterium
CCGACACCGGCCGCGTGATTCTGCGCGACGCTTGGCGTTCCCTCCCTGACCTTCGCCCCGGCTCCCGGCTCCCTCCGCGCCCCAATGTGCTACCCTGCCGGGTGCGCAATGGCGCGAGGAGGATCAGATGCCACGGGTCAACCGGGCCATCGAGCTACTCGCCCAGGACCAGCCGGTTTACTATCACACCACCCAGGATCTCACGTTCGAGGGTGGTCAGAAGGCTGCGGCAACCTGGGCCGATTTCATCAACGTCGATATGGAACACCACCCCTACGACATCGCGGGGCTGGCGAAGTTCATGGAGGGCCTCGTTGCTGCCGGCCCGACCAGGAGCGGCCACCGCACGCCGGCCATCATCGTTGTGGTGCCGGTCACGGCTCGCGACGAGTTCGTCATTCGGGCCAATGCGTGGATGTTCACGCAGGTGCTCTGCGCCGGCGTCCACGGCATCTTGATGACCCACTGCAACAGCCCGGCAGCCGTCCGTGCGTTCGTTGAGAGCGTGCGCTACCCGTTCAATATGCTGGGCGTTGGGGCGAGCCTTGGCGAGGGCCAGCGCGGAAGCGCCGGACAGAAGCATGCCGCCAGCATCTGGGGTCTTGAGATTCCGGAGTATCTGGCGAAGGCCGATCCGTGGCCGCTCAACCCGGACGGTGAGCTGCTGCTCGGCCTGAAGATCGAGAACCGGCATTCGCTCCAGTACGCCGAAATTCTGACGCAGATCCCCGGCATCGGATTCGCCGAGTGGGGGCCGGGCGACATGGGCATGTCCATGGGCCACTCCGACGCGCACGATCCGCCATACCCGGCGGAGATGCAGGCCGCACGTGATCGCGTGTTTGCCGCGACGAAGAAGGCCGGCATTGCCTTCCTTGAGCAGGTGACGACCGAGAACGTGACGCAGCAGATTGACGACGGCGTCCGTATTGGCTCCGGCAACGTTGGCGAGGCCGCCGCCGCGATTGGCCGCAAGCACACCAAGCGGACGATGCCCTGGTAAGTCACTGATCGTCCTGTCCGGGGTCGGGGGCGTCACGGCTCCTGGCTCCGGCACGCACCTACACATTTCCCGCCCGCCGTTCCCGCTGTCGGCCGGGCGATGCCTGGACACGTTTCTGCGATGAGCGACCAATCTGTGTCGCCGTGGGCCGTGCCGCCTGGGCCATCGCCGTCAGTGCTGACGGGCTTTCACTGGAGGCTTCGATGCCGCGCCTGACCGCCGCACAGTTGCAGCAGTTCAACGATGAAGGGTATCTAGTCGTCGAAGATGTCCTTGATCCCGCCACCGACTTGCAGCCGGTGATGGACGAGTATTCCGCGATCCTCGACGGCATTGTGGATGGTCTCGTCGCAGAGGGCGTTCTGACCCACCGGTACGAGAATCTGCCGTTCCTTGAACGACTCACCGAAGTCTGCCAGGACAGCAAGCGGCTCTTCTCCAGCCACTTCGACATCAGCCTGCCACAGTCCGGCGTCAAGTACGACACGCCGATGCACGTCGGTCCGGCCGTCTTCCGACTGCTGACTAATCAGCGGCTGCTAGACACCATCGAGAGCGTCGTCGGACCAGAAGTCTACTCGAATCCCGTGCAGCACATCCGCACGAAACTGCCGAAACGCGCCATCCACACCGGCGGCAAGTACAACGGCCTGGTCGAGAAGATCGACTGGCACCAGGACAACGGCGTCGTGCTGCCGGAGGCCGACGAGGCCACAATCCTGACCGTCTGGCTGCCGCTGACCGACGCCACGCTGGAGAACGGCTGCATGCAGGTCATCCCGCGCAGCCATCAAGTCGGCATTGTGGACCACTGCCCCGGCGACCAGGGCGTCCGGATTCCATCGTCCATCATTGCCGTAGACGAGTCCAGGCCACTGCCGATGCGGGCCGGCAGCATCCTGCTCATGACGCAGCGCACGGTCCACTCGTCGCTGGACAATGTCACCAACGATCAGGTTCGGATGAGCTTCGACCTGCGTTACCAGCCGACCGGGCAGCCGACGGGCCGGCCAGCCTTCCCGGGCTTTGTCGCCCGCAGCACCGCCCGCCCGGAGCAGGAGCTACGCGACCCGGACCAGTGGGCGCGACTGTGGCTCGACACCCGCGAGGCGTTGGCGCGGGCCGAAGATCCGCTGTTCAACCGCTGGGACGGCAAGGCTCCCGCCTGCGCGTAACACGTTCCCGCGCTGCCAGTTCGGCTCAGCCCGAGCCGTTCTGAGGCGCGTCATGCACCACCCCCGGACGGGCGGAGCAGCAGTGCTCCGCCCGTCTTGCTGCCCCGTCCAGGCGACACGGGGCGTCAGCACCGCGCTTCAAGTTGGCCGTACGGGCGCTATGAGATCGTGCCGCTGTGGTGGCTCGCCTGTGACGTGCCGGCGCGCCGCACGGCGATCTGGCGACCATAGAATGCGACTAGACTGGTGCTCCCGGTTGGCCCCTACCGTGCTCGGACAGCGGTTGCTCAACGCAACCCCGATCCGCCTCGTCCGTCACCCGGAGCAACGCCGATGCTGACGCCATACTCGGAGTGCCCACTGTGAGACGCACGACAGGCTTCGATCCATACGACGATCACGACGACCCGCAGCGGGAACCGACGCCCACCATGCACCGCATGTCGTCGGACCCGGGCGTTCAGCGCCAGCGACCGCGCGGCGACGTTCGACGCCTCTCGACCGCCCGGCGTGCACCGCAGCGCCAGGGTCCG